>NZ_JACARU010000001.1:0-58561 GCF_013386425.1 Cedecea sp. P7760
CTACTACATTTTAGGTGCGCATAACATTGATTATGTTAAACCAAAAACGTTTAATTGTAATGGATAGTCGAATTGGGTATACTTTCGGGAAGTACTTCAATTCATAATATACCCATGACTGAACTCGTTGAAAGTAAGCTGTGCCGAAAATGCAAGACTCTGAAGAGCTTGTTAGACTTCGGAATTGACCGTAAAAGTAAGGATGGCCATAAGACTCGCTGCCGCCAGTGCGTAGCTGGCGAAAACCGGTTGTATAAATTGAATAACCGCAATGTAGTCAATGCAGCCAAGAACCGGTATCGTCAACGCCATACCGCCGAAATGGCCGACTATATGCGTTTGTATCGTGCCAGGGTCCGTGGAAGCCAGCTGGCTGACCGCCACCGTCAGCACCTGGAGTTTCACAAAGAAGTGAATATTCAGCTTCAATTTAGGCTCGGAGCCATCATGGCCTCTCAGTTACTTCAGAATGACAAAACTATAGAGATTGAAAAGTTACTTTTAAAGTACCTTAAATCGCCTGAATCTGCTTCCGGAAGAAAGGCTCTTAATGAAGCTAGGGGAATCGCTTTCAGAGCGAAAATATCATATGAGGCGTTCAATACTCTTTTGAATACATTGAACAGATCACGAATTTAGATGCCCCGTTAGTATAAATCGTGTTTCTAAAGGCTTTCGTATGTTTAAAAAAGGAAAAAGCTTAATAGCTTTTAGTGATTAAAATTACTATGCAGGCGAAATAAATGAGCAGATTTTATGATTTCAATGCGTTAGAACTAATGGAAATGGCCCCCATATCTATCTTCAGTCGTAACAAAAATACTGAGATTTTCCTGGATGATCAATTATTAGAGCAGGAACGTCGCCATTGCCTGTCGGTTCATATTTTTTGCAGAAAGCTCGAAAGATTTGAAGAAGAATTTAACAGCAATAAAAGTTCCAGAAATCGCTTGGTTAAGTTCCTTGAATCACAAGAATGCGATTTTATCTATGATATAGCTAAAGATTGGTCATCTTACAATTTCCAAAAAGTTCCTCAAAGCACAACTTATACGTACTTGAAAACACTTGTCGAACACATCAACGAACTCAAAAGTAAGTTTGGCATTATGAGTTATGCCACTTATCACAACAATTACATTCATAACTTAATTACGACAATCAATGAAAACCTCGTAAATATTAATTATGATTTATCCCTTATTACATCAACAAAGCGAAATTGGAATCTTTATCGAACTGAATTCGGACTAATTCTAGCGAACGGGATTAGGAAAGTATTACTTATTGATAAATTAGAACATTTGAAAAACAAAGATCTTAAGCCGGGACTTATTTTCTTCATTACAACGCCAGTGTCACAAGATGTCTTGCAGGATTTATTTTCACGTCACCAGCCTTACATTATGATTTATAGGAATGAAAAAGGCATTATAAAAACAGTTGAACCACTTCATCTGCTTACCGATGCTCTTTATGAAATCATTTCACTGGCTTCAAATATTAAAAATAAAGACTCAATGTTCTTTGAACCTAAAAATAAGTTAACCTCTATTATTGAAGAATTGTTTGAGCTCCAGAACCTTTTTGAAGAATACATGCGCCAGAGTTTTATGCAGGTCAGATTAAGTGAAAGAAACACACAATATATATATAATAAAATCAGATCACTTAAACATCAAGCCAATCATCTTGAGTTTGGAAATACAGAAAAAATACGGACGCTCGCTTTTAAACTAGGTGTATTAGCTGATTCATTTAATAATTACGATGTTAAAAGCAAGACAATCGACCTTCTGCCTAATACTATTTTCACTGGCATTCAGAACATTACCAGCAACAGTAATTTGTATCGTGTGAAAAACGACATTCTGTTTTATGAAAATAACCTTACAGCATCATTATTAACCTGGTTGAAAGCAAGCCTTGAACTTAAAAAGTTTATGGTGGTCCAGGAAGATCAGATCGCAAACGGGCGAAGTGATATTTCTATTTTCTCTTCAGGTGTGAGAGTTTGCATTATCGAATCCAAGTTAATACAAGAACATTCCACCGAAGTGCCAATAAAATCTGTAATAACAAAAGGAATATTTCAACTTTATACAAAGTATTCAGACTCTGTTGCTCAGTCATTTATCGTTCCGCCTGACCTATATCTGGTGTTATTCTGCTTTGACCATAAATTTGTGAATATTCGTAAACACACTGAATCAGCGCTTGAAGACTACCAAAAAGAAAACAGAAATATTAAACTTGAAATGATGCACAGCACCCATCATCAAACCATACGCTTTAGCTTGCGAGAGTCTGGCGGAATATTTGCGGATAAAGTCGTTTATATTAACTTAACTATAGCAAATCTCAGGACAAAGGATAAAAATTGAGAGACACAATGGTAACAGTGAATAACACACCTATACATCTCTCTGACCTTAATGATGCCTTTTTAGCGGTAGACAGTGCAAAGCTGGAATGCGATGGGCATACTTTAATGCTCAGCCATGCCTTGATGGAGGCTAAGATCCCACATCTTCGCTTCCTTGGGAAAGTTACCGTTAAGGGATGTGATTTTGTGCTCTCCCCCCACTTATGGTTGCAAATCGACGGCTTCACGGTGGACTACCGCCTCCGGATGTGGATTAACCTTTTCTGTGGCCCAGATAAAGCCTCAGGGGCGCCCCATGGCATTTTCAGCAGCCTTCATTACCCGAAGCATCATTATGAACCACTGAGGCCAGCACCGTGTAATCTACTAGCCCCAAATCTGCTCGATTTAATTACCGATGGATTCGCCTCAAAAATCTGCATCCCGGAATCTACGTTGGCATGGTATTCGACAGGACAAATGAAATAATGTTATCCGGTAAATAGTAGATAACTCCGATCGTTAGGAAAATTGGCTTTGATAGGGTTACTTCAGTTCTTTTAGCCACGACTTTCTTTCAAAGGATGAATGTGAAAATATTCCCGTTTGAGGTTCAAAACTCTATAGCCGTTTTGAACCATCTCAGATTGTAATTTTACCATCGAGCTCTTACTGGCGAAGGTTCCAATGGTGAATGCGGTAAATCTGCTTAACGGAACCATTCCGGATGTCGCATACGATCAGCTTTAATAACTTGCGTGTTCAATTCAATGACTTCCGTCGGTGTTAAAATTAAGGCATCTGGATTCGAAATTAATGGTCGTAGAACCACCTCCCCTTTTTTATCATCTTTAGAACCGTAGATATTAATTAGAAAATGCATGCGTTGATTTAATTCTGATTGACTTACCCATTGCCTAAAAGTCATCGTTTGCTTTACATAATTAATAATAAGAGGGGCCAATTCAGTTTCTTCCGTTTGTGACAAAGCCTTTTTATTTGACATTTTCTTAAGGATTTTACCTAGCTTTGCCACACACATATGAATGCTTAACGATGTGGAAATTTTAGTGGTGTTAAAATCCTCCTGTGAAATGGAAATCAATCCAACATACTGTTTATAACAATCGTAGACATAAATAAAGTGTGATGTAAATGGGGTTGAATGATTAAAAACCCCCAAATTCCAGCCATATTGCTCTACTGTTAAAGAACTAAAATCTTTGTCGTTAATGCTCATTTATACTCCTAAGCGTCATAATTTGATTGAACTAGATTGTACGAAAGCTGAGTTCTAACCTTTGTTTTTATTTCCAAACAAATATACCACATCCTATATCCATCTCTAATAACCTCAACAACACAATTTCTGAGTTTAATTATTTTCATGAAATCAATAATTATGGTTTGTTACCTAGTAGTTAAAGATGGTTGGACGACTTCATGAAATTTTAGAAGCCTTCTGTCCGAACTGAAAACCCTTGCGACTCAGAATAGATTCATGTTAAAACTCGATAATGTACTTTCACAAATTTTCGTATTTTCCTTATTCGAAAGGTTTTTATTGATCTGTGTGAATCAAGTGCTTTGTTCAAGGTACTTGTTACCTGATACTAAAATTATTTTAAACGGGATTCTAGCCTTACCATTGTTCTGTTTACCGGAGACATTATTCGTGACTGACAAGACATCTATTTTAGTTCTTACGCCAATCCTGGAGCTTGCAGAAGAAGCCCATAAGTCCTTAAAAGAGAACCTTAAGGAAATTGGAACAAGTGACACAACCGGAACATGCATGTTCGCATGTATATTGGTTTGTAAATTTGCACGACTCAGAGGCATGGTCGCAAGTATACGCGGCGGGAATGGTACAGATAATGGAGGTCTTTTCAATGAGTATGGAGGACATGGCCACTACTGGTGTGAGCTGAGTGCTGGAGGAATGACTTTTTATATCGATATTGCTGCCGAGCAGTTTGGATACCCTTCTTTCATTGTCAAAAATGCCAATGACGTGTCGGACTTTCCGCGATATATCCCCGGCAACCAAGCTACAGTAGATGAACACGTGAGGCTTGCGTACACTGAAGGGATTCAATAGCCCTGCATTTTGTACCAGTTAATGTCAGTGCAATTCTTACTGTCCCATACAGTTTATGATGCCGCTGAACTTCCGCGCAAAGTTCCTCAAATGGATGAGCGGGATTGAAAATAAAGAGATTTAAAAGCGGGTAATTGAGTTATAAAGGAATGTTATTTATGCATTCTTGAACCAAATACACCGCTTCAGAATGGATCGCCGTAATCTTACATTGTAGGACTTTTCTTCCAGCTACCAATTTGTTCATGAATCTGTCTTTCAATTCTTTCCACGTGAGCATATAGCTCAGTGTAACCAGGCAGATTTTTGCCAATATCACCTTCCCACTGACGCGTTAGCAGGCTGACTTTATCTTTAAGCGTGGATAGCTGATTGAGTTGCTTTTTGGCAATCACAATCTCTTCCGAGTATAAATTTTTCTTAGCCATAACAGTACCATACTTCATAAAATTTAACTTAGGTAACGACGGCTATCTTTTAACACAATTCATCAGTATTGCAACATCTAAGTACATTTTAATCATATGCAAATTATGGATTGGCCAGTATCCAGCACTGTCCCCGTGATGTATTCATGTTAGCATATCTCCCGCTGCGCTTACTTACCTTTGGAAAGTTACTTTTTTCCGAAGCACCTGCTAATAAGATACCGTCATAGTGTTATGCATAAAGTTATATTTATTGTTCAGTATGATTTATCTATTTCCATACTGAACTTTTAGCTTAATGTTGCTCACTTAGCTTCGGGCTCTGATGACGTAACGCTTTACACCTTCAGGCGGTTCGGGCCAATCTGAATTTTCTCGGGACTGATAATTACGGTTTCTGTATTTGATAAATGCCTCAGCCTGCTCGATATTATCCAGCCTATACTGAAGGAATTTAAATGCGTCATGAGGCATATTCCCTGTAAGATCTTCAGCAGTATATGAATCACCCGTCACATCATACCAGTGACAAAGTACCACTTTCTTACCGTCTGCATCATAGATCGCGTTAAAATAATCACTCTCAAATTCATAGACATTGACGGGTTGATAACCGTCTCCGGGCTCCTGCCTTGTGACTTCATTAAAATTTGGTAGGCCATCATCATCCAGCAAATCCGGCGTCAGATAAACTTTATCATTCCGACTGACCATTGCCATGTGACATGCCCATTGATCATTCAGCATTGTCGGGAATTCCTTTAAATCACCGGCATGCCAGTTAACAATCTCTTCTGGCCGTTTGACAACAAACCGCTCCAGTTTCTTTGCCTTTCCTTCAAGCAACACAAACCTCAGACCTGAGTTTTTCTCTGCCATCGACAGGACCCTTGCTCGCGCTTTATCCGGGCATTCATACCAACTGGTATACAACTCCAGCAACAGCTCCCGTGTGTCATCATCCCCTGCCCGGGCATACATCCATTGCTCCGTTGAGCATGTCCCTAATGCAATTAGCTGTAATGAGTTTCGTGACTTAATCAAGCCAACCGGGAGGAACATATCCGGGGTTGTTACGTATTCCGCGCCAGAGTTGGAGTTGCATGCAATATAAGCATCTCCCCACATCTCAAAAAGATCGCTATATTCCTCATGTCCCGACTTGCCCATGGCCCCTTTCAGTAATTCCGCACCTTTTTCGCACATTTCAAATAGCTTTTGTTTTTCGGCCCACGAACTGAATACCGGTTTCATGGAGTACCATTTCCTAGACTGCTCCTCATCTTCCCAAAGGGTAATTTCGGATGCCGAACGCTCCGGCATAGAGACCCAGGATCTGCTGGTTTCCCGAATGTTTCGTTTTCCGGTTGCATAGACAACACGATGGACCCACGCATGAGCTTCAAGTCTGTTATCACACTCATAGGGTTTAGGCGCGATAAACGCGACGTAATTCCCTGACGAGTTGACCCCGGCCCGAAGCAGTTGCGATCCGGACGCAGTTACCTGCTCCTGAATGACCGATGCCATTTCGCTTGCACCCTGAGTGAGCCTGTAAAGTTGATTCAGCAGGGCCTGGCGCCCTTTTTCGAAACGCATTCCATCATCAAGCGAAACGCCACGGTTACCGGTCTTCCATGAAGCAATGCACTGATGAATCAGTTCATGAATGTTCACCGGCAGGCGCAACCCCGAATCCTGCATTGCAGTCAGCAGATATTGCCGGTGCGGCAATTCTCTTTCACGTTCCTGCTCCAGGAATTTGATTGCGGCCTTAAAAAATCGAATGTAAAAAAGGTGGTTACTCCGGAATTTGCGCTGCTGGATAAAACGGTTCAGTTCCTCCGGGCCCACTGCATCCAGGCACAGATATGCAAGCTCTGCTTCTCCCCGGCGCCACGGCCTGTAGCCAGAAACGTTTACCTTACAGTTAAACATCTTATCTGTTCTGTAGCGCTTCACCGCCACATCAACTGCCAGACTATCTCCCTGACGATACACAACCGCAGCAGAGACATTATTCTCTGGTTCAGCGATGAAGGAGTACCCTGAATAGCTGCTGTCCTCTTTGACGGCACCAGGTGCTGTTCTGGGGGTCATAAGCTCACGCCAGTTGCAGAGCAGCCGCGAGCCCGGTTGCATATAGGAGTTTTTTTCACTAATAAATTCATCGAGCGTCTGCGAGTCTGGTGATGCCAGCAGCCCTGTGCCGTCTTCATCGTGCAGAAAATGGAAGTACCGCTCCTGGAAGCTCAGATTCAGGAAATTAGCCTTTTCATGCTTGGGATAGAACTGACCAAAGAGAGCCAGCCGCTGGTCAAGACCAAACAGCATGATAAGCAGACGTCGGTAATGCAGAGCCATCAGGTCATGGGATTTGAGACGATCGGTATAGGCCACATCTTCAAATTTGATGGTGGTACCGTCAAACCCACGAAAGTGGCCCTGCTGCTCATCTTCAGACGGAAATAACCGTGATGCTCCAAGATGGCTTTCCACCGGGGAATAGATTTGTTTGATGTTTTGCCCGTTGCGGACCATCAGAAACACGATGCTGTTCTTTTCATTGTATTCTGAATTCGCCCAGGTATCACCATAGTCAATAAATCTGCGGGTGGTTACCATGACGAGTACACATCGCTCAGTCGGAAAAATTTGCTCCACCAGCCCAGGGTTATCTTTTAGCGCCTTGTGGAATGCGGAAAGACTCCTGAAATCAAAGTGTTCGTCGATGTCACACCAGGCTGAAAGTTCCTCATCCACTACGAGCTTCTTCTGACACAGCGTCAGCGGAATGCTGCTGTCAGCTGGCTCGCCTTCAGCAATATCGACTACCGTCACGTTTTTGCCGACGAATAATTCCAGCGTGAGAACACCGGCCTGAATTTTGTTAGCCTGCTCAATGCCCTCCTGCGTTCCGGCCAACTTGGCAGCGGCCAGCTCCGCATAATACGGATGCATTTTCTCCAGCGCCCGGGTAATAGCACCGGTACGCGACGTAATAATGTTAGCTACGGCACCGGCAATCTTCCCTTCCCGTTCCGCGACTTTCGCCATCAGAGAAACCTGAGCTTCGGAAATTCCCTGAGAAAGGGCATTCTGCACCGTACCCAGCGCCATGGTAACTGCGGCATCTTCTGCATTTCTGACGACCGGAAGCATTCTGTCGTCTGACTCGCCCCCCCTTTTACTGGCCTCTTCGTCTTCGATCCTTTTCATAGCCAGTTCCCGGAGATCTGAGGGATTTTTCAGTGTTTCGGTGAGACGCATTTGCAGGTCAGCAACCTCGTCCTGAATGCCTTTGAGCTCTGACTGACGGATCGATTCATGGTCGGGCTGATATTCAAACAAGGCGAGAAAATCGGCCGTCAGAAACCGATGTTCATTCAGTTTCTTGTCTTTCGTTGATTTTGAGCCGTTCTCAGCAACGACTTCAACGTTTACCCATTCCCCGTAGTGCCGAGGGTGGGCACGAAGGATGACGGTATGCAGATTGTCATCCACGTACCGCAACGAGTTGATGAGGAGTGTATCCCCGGCCGCAATCGCCTCTGCCGGAATATCGACGAGGGCGGACCAGTATTGCCCCGCCAGCAGAGAATGAAAACGTTCAAGGCGATCAATGTTAGTTTTGCTGACCAGGCCACCCATTCACTATACCCTCCGAATTTGTTTGTTATAAGCATCATACCAGATTGGATTGTCAGCCAAATAACCTGAAGTACGGGAAGAGGTAAAATAATTAAAATTGAGCCTGTCCAATTTATCAGTTTTGAACATGTGGATTAAACCTTCGTTAATTAAATCATCGGGGAATGACTTCATATATTACATAGGAAGGAGTTGAATAGCCCATTAAGTCATATATTTTAGAGACAGAAGCTTAACGGGCGAAATGTTTTTTTACAGTCAACCAACGTCAGATCATTTTTTGGACTGAACAATTTCCCAGTATCTCTCGTTAACACTGGTTTCACAGCGAGAAGGTATGTCAGACGGGGATCTTGATCGAGTAACAAATGCCTCGATTACATTTTTCCCTTCATCTGACACTTCGGCATCAGGTAATCTTCTAAGAGTCTCGTTTAGTATCTTAGTAGCCCCATCTCTCATCTTAACTGGATTAGTTTCTCCGAGAAGTTCACCACACATTTTTGAAACAGCTGTTGCGTGCCCAAAGACAGGTACTGGATCACTTTTTTTATTCTGTGTTTCGCTGGCATGAACAGAAAATACCAGTGAAAATATTCCTGCCAATACGATGCATTTAATTTTCATTTGTTTCTCCATGACTATCACCAAGTTAAAAACATAATTTTTATACCACAATATTTTCTCAACCATAAACAGCTATTTCTGGTTGTGGATCATAATTATTTCATCCCGGCGTTAAACTGACGCCGGGAACAGAATCCGGCCGGAATTTTCAAGGCATAGATAAATTGTTATCACGCCAATATTGATGCATGCCTGCAACCCATTGTTTCGAGATTGCCGACATCGTCTCTGCCAGGACACGCATACATTCAGGTGTGAATAACCGGACTGGCTCCCCCAAATCGTCACTCACAGTGATGATGTGCTCCAGGATGTTCCCGTGACATAAATTGTGACGAACCCTCACGATTTCCGCATAGGGCCTTTTCGGGGCACCTTCAGCAATCTTGGTCAGCAGATCCTGCTCCTCGGGAAACGCCAGCAGCGTCACCGGCATACCAGCCATGTGCGCCCTTCTCATTAG
Source organism: Cedecea sp. P7760 (assembly GCF_013386425.1). Taxonomy (NCBI): domain Bacteria; kingdom Pseudomonadati; phylum Pseudomonadota; class Gammaproteobacteria; order Enterobacterales; family Enterobacteriaceae; genus Cedecea; species Cedecea sp. P7760. The sequence goes on from NZ_JACARU010000001.1 coordinate 9,636, forward strand.
GGCATTACTGAGTGTGGCCATATCACTTAAATCCACCAGCGTTGCGGCTGGCTGCGAATGCGCCTGTGACTCCATCAGTTCAAGCGTCACCCTCAGTGAGGTTTCAATCCCGTTCAGGAAAGTTGTACAGGCAGCCAACCACAATTCAGCGTGAGTTGCCCGGGTAGCCTGGTCAAAAAAACAATCAATAACGGCTGTCGTGCTGTACGGCCAGTATGCTTCCAGGTCCCGTAACTGTGCCATGTGCTTCTCTAACGCCTCTGCAACCTCTACATCTACATCTACCGGATCGAAATCGTCGGTATCGATAGTCATAGGTAAATCCTGTTGTCAGTATCGTGAATGAAAATCCGCTGAACCATATCATACCCTTACATAAAATATGGCTTAGCGCCATTATATCTTTCCTAAATGCAGCGCCAGAGAGAACAGTTGCTAAACGCCAAATGAATCAGAACAACTGTTCCACGAACAGCCAGGTTGTGGGCCACAATTAGTTGACCACGGCATGGATAACAAGATGCAGTGTAAGACTGCGAGATCTTCATGGTCCAATCCAATTCTGACATGCTTTGAGTCACCCTCGTCAGATGATAAAATATGGAAAATTTATCTAATTCAAAAAGGGCTGCTTGTGGATAATTCATTTCGTGCAGAAATAAAGGTTCTTTCCGTTTTCGACTTTGATGGAACTCTTACCCGACATGACAGCTTTATCCCCTTTTTGCGCTTTGCCTTCGGTAACAGTGTCTTCACCCGCCGGTTGGTTAAACTCGCTCTTCCTACCCTGCGGTGTTTGAGTCGCAAACTAACTCGTGATGAACTCAAAGAAATTTTAATATCAACGTTTCTCACTGGTATCGAGGAAAAGTGGGTCAAGGAGAAAGCTGAAGCCTATTGCAACCTTTATTGGGGGCGTCTGATGAGAGCATCAGGCCTATTGGCCGTGGCAACGGAAGTTTCTAACAATGTTGAGGTGACACTCTGCTCAGCCTCACCGAGGCTTGTACTTGCTCCGTTTGCTGAACGACTGGGGATCAAGCTCATCGGTACAGAGCTGGAAAGCGTTAATGGTATCCTGACCGGGCGCATTACAGGGCACAATTGTCGTTGCATACAGAAAATTAACCGGCTGGAGTCTATTTACGGACCATTAGATCAGTATCATCTTCGAGCCTGGGGGGACACTCGGGGCGATTATGAATTGCTGGCAGCCGCCAAAGATGCCCACTGGCGGCACTTCCATCCTCGTTGGGACAGAAAAAAAGCTTTTATACACCGCTTAAAAAAGGAGTCGTTCAGGGTCTAAAATCGCACAACATGAACGTTTTAAATAATATACCGGGGCTAGCTTTCACAGTTGTCCATGACCAGTGTTTGGCCGTTGATACCTTTAAGACCCAGCTGGCTGGGTCTCTCGCCAGAGCCCTCTAATTAAGCTTTATCAGGAAGCAAGCTAAAGGATATTTAACCTTTTTGTTTCATCTATCCACGGTCTAAATTCTTCCAGTAAGTTATCGTATAATTTTTCATCGCTGATAGAGCCGAAGTCATCCATTGCAAAGAAATGGGTGTTATCAACGCGGCGGTCTGTAAAATCATCCAGGTTTTTCAGGATTCCGTAGCTAGATCCACCGAGGCCGACAAATTTCCAGAAGATCGGGAAGTTGGCTGAGCGCCGGATAGCATTCTTAATTGCTCCGGTCTTGCTTATCCCGCCATCGGTAATAAACACTATGTAAACCGGGATTTTTGAGTCTTTGAAGTAGTCGACAATTTCTTCCATTACCGGTGGTTCATTGTTAGTCCCACCAAGCCCCGGCAAATTTTCCCAGGCTGAACGCTTTCCGGATCCACGAATGGTCTGAATGTAATCGTCAAGGTTATCCAGAGTGACATTTGGATACTTCTTATGCTTCTCTCCAAAGCCCCAGACATCCATTTCGCCATCGTCATCGAACTGGGCGGCAAGGACGGCGATGCGATCCAGCACGGACTGAACGTTACCCTTACTGAACTGGCCACTCATTGAGCCGGACGCGTCAAGAACAAACGCAACTGCTGCCTCCAGGGTTTCCAGTTTATTTTTAGTGAGGCTGACTGAGGCCTTTTTAGCGAGACTTACAAGTCGCGGAGATTTTGTTTCGAGCTTCTTTTCCAGACTGATACGAGCAGGTTGTGCTGGCTGCGGAGCTGTCTGTGCAACATCAACACCATAACTCATCGCCAGGGGCTCAAGCCCACCGTTGAAACCGAGGCCAAGCGCCCGTAGCTTCCAACTGCCGTTATGGCGATACACCTCCGCCACGATAATAGCTTTCTCGCTGCGCCCTGCTGTTTCGGGATCAAACGATGCAATACCGGAGGCCTGCAAATTCAGATTCTGCAAGCCTGTAATAGTATCGCTTCCGTCTATCACGAGGGTTATGGCGATTTTCTGAACAGCCGAGGAAACGCGGTTAAGATCAATATGTACGCTTGATTGCTGCGTCCCTGCCGTCAGTTTTAAAGCCCCCTCCGGTGAACTCAGGTTATTGAAAAAGATGAAATCGTTATCACCGCTCACCTTACCTTGTGCGTTGAGCATGAAAACGCAGGTGTCGGGTTCGCCGTTAAAACCGGGACGTACCGGGTATCGCAAATTAAGAGTGACTGATGATGAAGATAGAAGGATATTTTGACCTGACTGTAATTGCATGACTCTGTTCCTTGTTTAGTAACCGTAGTCTCTGCCACCCTTTACCCGGGTTCTGGCCTGAAGTGCTGAAATACACTCATCGCGCTTTTGCTTGTTCGAAAAGTTGATGCGTCGGGATCCGAAATCACCATGGATATAGAAGTTGACACCTTTCTCGCGTGTGATATTCGATATTTTTCGAATCTCAATGCTGTCTTGCTCACCCATCCTGCTCAGAAACTTGAGACGAAGCCAGTCACCCAATCCCATATTGCCTAAATCTGCTGGAAGAATTATCGTTCTGTCATTGTCGTTAAAAATTATACCGAAATATTCTATGGCGATGCGTTCCGCCATTTTTTTCATTGGCCAGATCATTACAAGTGGATAGAGAACGAACATAACTCTTGCTATATAATGTGATATTTCTGGCGATACAAATTTGACGGGAAGCGCACTGAGTTGCAGAACGAGCACTGCTGAAACCACAATAACTGCGATAGAGGCACTTAACGTTTTAAAAATGACGCCAATATCATATACACGTTGAATGTTGGGGATAGCTGAATATTTTCTTTTTAGCTTTCGGTAGAAAAACATCCCGAATATCAGAAACGGCAGGAACACAAAAAAAGCCACAATAAAAAGTAGTATTACTGCTGAACCATCATCTTTTTTCTTTGCCATGTGCTAACACCTATAAAAAACCCCGGTGACAGCACCGGGGTTGAGTTTATTTTTATTATTAAATATTCACGCCGTGCTGGGTTGCCAGTGCAGATAACCCGCCAGCAAAGCCCTGGCCGACAGCTTTAAACTTCCATTCAGCGCCATGGCGGTACAGTTCGCCAAAGACCATTGCAGTTTCGGTTGAGGCGTCTTCAGACAGATCGAAACGAGCAATTTCCGCGCCGTTGTCGTTGTTGTACACGCGCATGAAGCTGTTGCTCACCATGCCGAAGTTTTGTTTACGCGCTTCTGCATCATAGATGGTAACGGCAAACACCAGTTTTTTGATGTCTGCTGAGACTTTGGTCAGATCGATTTTGACCTGCTCATCGTCGCCGTCGCCTTCACCGGTACGGTTGTCACCCTGGTGCTCTACCGCGCCATCAGGACTGGTTTTGTTATTGAAGAAAATGAAATGGGCATCTGACAGCACTTTACCGTCTTCGCCTACTGCAAATACGGAAGCGTCCAGGTCAAAACCCTGACCGTCGGTTACACGGGCATCCCAGCCCAGGCCAACCATAGCGACATTCATGGTTGGTGCTTCTTTGGTCAGAGATACGTTGCCGCCTTTTACGAGAGAAACTGCCATTTTAAGCTCCTGCAAACAGTTGAATTAGGGCTGAATAAACAGCCCCGGATAAGAAAAGTAACTTTTCGATCAGGACGCGTTAATACCGTACTGAGCACATACAGATGCCAGACCACCAGCATAACCCTGGCCTACTGCGCGGAATTTCCACTCACCATTGTGACGATACAGCTCGCCAAACAGCATGGCGGTTTCAGTGGACGCATCTTCGGTCAGATCGTAGCGAGCAACTTCAGTCTGGTTATCGTCATTTACCAGGCGAATAAACGCACCGGATACCTGACCAAAGCTCTGGCGACGAGCCTGAGCATCGTGGATAGTCACAACGAAAATGATCTTGTCAACTTCAGACGGGACGGCGTCCAGTTTAATTTTCAGCGATTCATCATCACCATCGCCCTCACCGGTGCGATTATCGCCGGTGTGCGTTACGGAACCGTCCGATGACGTCAGGTTGTTATAGAAGATGAAATCTGAATCGCCGCGCACTTTGCCATTTGCGGCCAGCAGGAAAGCTGAAGCATCCAGGTCAAAGTCCTGACCGTCTGTTGAACGCGCATCCCAGCCAAGGCCCACCAGGACGTTTTTCATTGACGGAGCTGCTTTACTCAGGGAGACGTTCCCGCCTTTGGAAAGAGAAACACTCATAAAATAACCTCTTCGATTAGTAATTGTTCAGGTTAACACTTCAGGGGATCAGCTCCCCTTTTCCTCAGATTCAGGTTTGCCCGGGAACATGACGCTTGCGAGAATGCCCAGCGCCAGAACACCCAGTACAACATACAGGCTGGTTGTGGCCGCGATGCTGTAACCATGATGCCAAATGTGATCGGTCGCATTCAGGCCCAGTTTTGCCGCGATGAAGAACAGCAGCACGATAACGGCCTTCTCCAGATGAACCAGGTACTGTTTCAGTGCTTCAAGGACAAAGTACAGAGTACGCAGGCCCAGGATAGCAAACATCATGGCACTATAGACGATAAGCGGTTCACGACTGACGGCAATGATTGCCGGTACCGAGTCAAACGCAAACATAACATCCGATAGTTCAACCACGGCCACACACAGGAACAGAGGGGTCGCATACAGCGCCGCCTTTTTACCACGGCCAATGGTGACATCGCTGTTTTCTGGTTTCGCCAGTTCGGCATCCACTTCCTTCTGGTTAAGCAGGAAAGCATGACCTCTGAGCTTCGGCCAGATAGGGAAGAAGCGTTTAACCATGCGGTAAGCCAGATGCTGGGAATAATCCTCAATTTCATCATCGTCATCACCGCTTTTAAGCATCATGACCGCCGTCCAGGCGACGATGATAGCGAAGACAACTTCAACATACGGCCCCAGACTCAGCAGGCTCGTACCGATGGCGACAAAGATGCCCCTGAAGACGATGGCACCAATGATCCCCCAGTAGAGAACACGGTGGCGGTAACGATCAGGAACGGCGAACCAGGAGAAGATGGCCATCATGACAAACAGGTTGTCGACCGACAGCACTTTCTCCAGCGCATAACCCGTTACAAACAGGCTGGCAACCTCAGCACCGTGGTGGATGTAGAGGAAACCGGCAAATGCCATCGCAACCACAACCCAGAATACGGACCAGAGCGCCGCACTCTTCAGGGAAATGGGCTTGTCATCACGGTGCATAAACAGGTCAATAAAGATGGCACCGACTGAAAGCGCAATGAAAACAATGACCGTTTCAGTCGGGAAGCCGATGTGTGTGGAAACCATATTTTACCCTTAGGGATGTGGATCAGAGGCCAAATTCAGCCGGGTCGAAGCCCAACGCGATAGCGATCTCGCGGGAGGCCAGTTTCTCGTCCTGATCGAAGTTACCGTCACTTTTCGCAACGGCAATACCAACACGTAAGGCCAGCTGAGCGGCCTCAGGCTGATCTTTCAGCGCCAGGATGTATTTCATGGTTTCGCCCTTGCCGATTTCAACATCGAAATCGAAGCTTGAAACCAGTTTATTGAAGAACTCGATCACCTCATTGGTATCGAAGACCTTCAGCTCTTCTGAAGAGCGAAGAAAGCCCATCATTTTCTGCTTTTCTTCCGAACTCACGCCGTCACTCGATACGGCAATACGGGCACATACAGCAACGGTGCCGTGCATAAATTTTTTGTTTTTGAAACGACCAACCTGGCGGGTCAGTTCGTCCCGGCCAGAGTTAATGGCACCTTTTACCTTGTCGAAAAAGCTCATACCTGTTTCCTTTGTTGCTGTGTTATTTAGAACCGGCGCTCCAGCGAAATCCCCAGCCAAATGCCCGGTCCATTTCGTCCTGGCCTTTGAAGTACTGGTTGATACGCTCGACTTTAATCGCGCCGTTTTCATTTACGAGTCTGGCAATGGCGCACAATGTGCGACGGTTTTCACCTTCGGTGAGGCGGGTCTCAATGGGAGGCTGATCCGGCACATGAATGGTGACCACACCATCAGTCTTGTCCCAGCTGGGAATACCTTCATAAATAAAGGCGTAAATCAGCACTTCACGGATATGCTTCCATTCCCGGCCATTGATATGCAGCCACTCGCCGTCTGATACATCACCCGTCCGGTCATCGCCCTTGAGCTGAACATAAGGCTCATCGCGATAATTACCGAATGCATTACCCAGCGCCTGAATGACCGATTTATACCCGTCCTGAAGCTCAACAAATGCCCCAAGATCCAGGTCGATTCCTTTGGAGCCGAACATGCCTGCGAAACCCGATTTGCCGCTGCCCCGGTGCCAGTTCAGGTTGATCCGGATTTCACCGAAGTTATCCCGTTTGGTCAGGCTGATTGCTGGCTTCTCTTTTGTCAGAGATACCTTACTCAGGCTGATTTTTGTCTCAGCTGGCGGAGGGGTTGCAACCGGAGGGGTCGGGGCGGCGGGAGCAGGTTCGTCGGCAATATTTACGCCGAAATGCTCTGCCAGCGGTTTAAGACCACCGTTGAACCCCTGTGCAACGAAGCGGAATTTCCAGTCATTATTACGACGGTAAAACTCACCCAGAATTAAGGCTGCTTCCTGACGGCCGCTCAGTTCGACAATGCCGCTAACCAGGCCGGTAGCCCCCTGCTCCACGTCGATGGAAAGATTACGAAGACCGGACACCGTCTGCCCACCGTCACAGGTCACTGTGAACGCAATTTTCTGGACATCAGATTTCAGCCGGTTGAGCGCGACAGTAAAAGTTGAGTACTGGCCTTCACTGACCAGGCTGACGGTACCATCATCGTTGCGTGGCTGACCATAGAACACCATGTCCGCATCACCCTGCACCTTCCCGTCGGCATACAGGCGAAACGCCGAAGCATCCACCTGACCGCCCGAGGTGATCCGGACCCGCAACTCCTGGGCTGGAACGGGGGCATTGCCCCCCGGCGTCAGGTTCATTAGCGAATAACCGCTGAAACGATATCGGAGTGCATATCGTCAATTGTGCGGCCGCGACAGGCATGGCCAAGGGCGGTAAAGTCCCAGTTGCCGTTATTACGACGCAGCGAAGAAATAACGATCCCGGTATGTGAGCCCTGCTCAGTCAGCTTGTAGCGAGCCAGCTCTTTGCCGGTTTGATCGACCACGCGGCAGAATGCGTTTTCGACGTCATTGAACGACTGACCACGGAAGCTGTTAACCGTAAACGCCAGGTATTCAACGTTTGCAGGCAGACGGGAGAGGTTGACCTTAATCACTTCATCGTCGCCGTCACCCTCACCGGTCAGGTTATCGCCACTGTGCACAACAGCTTTGCAGGTGGATTCCAGTTTGCGGAACCAGATGGTGTCAATTGTTTTACCAGTGCTGTCCATTAATACGCAGCCAGCATCGAGATCGATTGAGTCGTTGCCACCTAACAGTCCGCCAAGAAAACCTTTTTTCTTAATCGGATCCCAACCGAGGCCGAATTGAAGCTGGCTTAATGCTGAAGATTCTTTGCTGAGTGATACCGTCTGGTTCTTACTTAATGAAACCATGTTTTATTCCTTAAAATGGTAATGACCGAGACAATCAAAGGGTTGTTTATTAACTGACGAAGAAAATCATATCATGATGAAGTTCTCTGACAAGGGAAATTTTGGTAGTTTTCTGTAAAAACACAAAATGAAATCCTTTTTAGGATGTCCTTATCTCTAGACTTGTATTAAATATCAATACTTTAACAGGGCACACAAAAACACTGACACACTCCATAACCTCAGGAGTTATTAATCATATTATGATTGACATGTTGCGTAGACACTCATAGACTCACTTCTCAATCATAAATTTGCATGGCGTTCCGGATAATTAAAAAAAATGAACAAAAAAATTTGGTTTATGGAAGGTTTGTCCTCCCAGCGAGATATTATTCAGGGGGTAAAATCATTTGCACAAAAAAATAATTTTGCCATTACCGTTTTTGCCTCCCACCGTAACGAAAGAAATGAAATCCTTTCCGTTGCCGATTATTCTTTGACTGAACCTGAAGATCCTCAAAAACGTCTCCAGTTTATTCAGGAAACCATTCAGACCTACGGCATCCACCATATTCATACTGGCCGTAACAGCCAGTGGTTTGAAGAACACCGTTCAGCCATTGAATCGACCGGTGCCACCCTTACTACCGGTGCAACGGGCGTCGACTGGTTAACTCTGGCTGACGAAAAAGTTACTTTTGCTCAGTTTATGGAGCAAAAGGGTCTCCCGGTCGTACCATCCTGGCGGGTGAATACGCTGGCAGAATTAAAGACACACCTCGCGGCCCCGCCGTTCACTGACAGCCCGGTATGCGTGAAGCCGGTGACGGGTATCTATGGCATGGGATTCTGGCGCTTTGATGACAGTGCTTCGCCTATGGCCGTCTTTAATCATCCCGAACATCGTCTGGTCAGTCCGCAACAGTATATTGCAGCAGCATCAGCTGCTGAGTCGTTTAAACCCCTTGTTTTGATGCCGTACCTGCCAGGCCCGGAATTTTCCGTCGATATCCTCGCGGATAAGGGCGAAATACTCGCAGCCGTGGGACGCCGTAAGGAAGGGGCTATCCAGTATCTGGTAAACGAAGGAAGCGCCTGGGAACTGGCGTGTGACTGCGCCCGTGTTATGAAGGCCGACGGGCTGGTGAATGTTCAGACGCGAAACGATGTGAATGGCAACCCGGTGCTGCTTGAAACCAACATGCGTCCGTCAGGGGGGGTGGGTTATACCCTTCACAGCGGGGTGAACCTTCCTGGGTTATTTGCTGCCTTTAAGCTCGGTCTGATGTCTGAAGATATGGTGCGCCAGAGCGCTAAAAACACCTTTTCTCCGGTTGCGGTGAGATCCATTACGGATGTAATTACATACCCGGAATCACTCTCTAACCTTCTGAATTAAGGCGTATTTATGTCTGACATCCTCGAAGATATGATTTATCGCCGTACCCTCTCATGCGGTACGATTCAGGTAACCCGCGACCAGGGTGAAGTTTCGCTCGATGACCTGTTTGATATCGCTGAAAGACGTAACCCGAAACGCGCCTTTCTGTTTGTCAGCAAAGTACTCGGCAGACACATTCCCGTGCCACCCTCAGTCATGCGGCAGGCCTATAGACAGCTTGCCAGCCAGTTCCCCGCAACGCTGACAGGGCCCGTACTCTTTATCGGTATGGCTGAAACCGCCGTTGGGCTTGGGGCCGGTGTGTTTGATGAAGTGCGCCACCAGCATCGTGAATCTGTATATCTGACCTCTACCCGTCACCCGGTTGATGGCACGTTGCTTTGCGAGTTCAAGGAAGAACACAGCCACGCCACTGATCATCTGATCTATCTGCCAGATGATGAAGAGAAAAGACGTCGTGTTACCAACGCGCGAACGCTGGTTTTGATTGATGACGAGGCAACCACCGGTAATACCTTTATTAACCTGCTTTCTGCCCTGCGTAATACCGGCAAGCTTCAACATATTGAACAGGTTATCGCCGTTACGCTTACCGACTGGAGTGGCAAAGCCTTGTCCGAGCGCAGCACCTTACCCGTCACTTCTGTTTCTCTTGTAAGCGGTCAGTGGGGATGGACCACATTACCAGATGCACCGGTCCCGGACATGCCGAAAGTCAACGTAACTTCACGCGGAGAATGGGACATCCAGGGGAAACAGTCATGGGGTCGACTGGGGATGCTCGCACCTGCGGCCGATCTCGGCCATGAGGTTTCCGTCCGCAAAGGGGAGCGTGTTCTGGTTCTCGGGACAGGGGAATTCGTCTGGGAGCCGTTCCTGCTTGCAGAACGGCTCGAAGCTGCCGGGGCAAAGGCATTTTACGGTTCGACCACCCGCTCCCCTATCGCCGTTGGTTATGCCATTGAGTCCGCCATTTCCTTTACGGATAACTACGGGCTGGGCATCCCCAATTTTGTCTATAACGTCGCCCACCAGCAGTTTGACCGCATTCTTGTGTGTACTGAGACACCCGCAGAAAGTATTGACGCGCAGCTTCTTAAGGCGCTGGCTGAGGTTGCGCCCGTCGTGGAGATTGTTACCTATGAATAAACCCGTTGTTCTGAGCGACCTTGACGACACGCTCTTTCAGACCCGTCGTAAAATGGTAGACGAGCTGGCCCTGGAGCCATTTCGTACCGGTGCCGTTGATCGCACCCTGAATCCACGAAGTTTTATGACAGAAGAACAGTCCATGCTGGTGGACTGGCTCCTTGAGCAGGCTGAACTCATTCCTGTTACCGCTCGGGGAACTGAAGAAATCAGCCGCGTCAGGATCCCTTTCCGCTCCTGGGCAATCACCACGCATGGGGCCGTCATTCTAACGCCAGAGGGAACGCCCGACGAGGAATGGAAGGCCCTTATGCTCGACCAGTTAGCGCCCTACCAGGAAAGGTTAGAGTCTATGCAACGTCTGATCACTGAAATGATGGACGCAAAGGGGATCAAGGCCTGGGCAAGGCTTAACTATGAATATGATGAAACTCCGGTTTATATGGTGATGAAACACCGGGACAGCACACGCCTCGATGAGCTCACTGCTATTGCTGATGAAATTGAAAAGGTGTTCTCAACGGAAGGTTTCTACATCCATCGAAACAGTAATAACGTAGCCTGGCTCCCCACGCCGGTTGAGAAGGGGCGAGCTGTCAGTTGGCTGCTCGAAAAGCTTCGCGCTGAGCGCGGGGTTTTCCCCGTAATAGGTCTGGGTGACAGCCTGAGCGATCACCGTTTTATGAAACTGTGCAGCTGGTTTGGCATTCCGCGACAGAGTCAGTTTGCAGAGGCCATTTCACAGCGAATTTTTGGAGAAGAATAAAATGCAGCCACATGAAACATTCGCTGGCTCATACCAGCCCGGTGACGTGGAGTTTCTGCTAAAGCCGGTAGTCATTGAGATGACGCCGGTTGAGCAAAAAGAAGAGCTGATTCAGTCCGGAAAGAAACATTATTCGGACATGCTCAGCCAGGAGCCAGCACCCACACAATGGCATCTTGATTTGTTTCACCGGGCGCTGGATCGGGGGGCAGACCGGCTTGCAAAAGAAGTCACGCAGCTCGCTATTGCTCTGGTCGAACGCTTCGGTGATGAGCCCATCGTTCTGGCCAGTCTTGTCAGGGCAGGTGTGCCCCTCGGCGTTATGCTGCACCAGACCCTGCGTGATATGGGGAAAACCTCATGGCATTACGGCATCAGTATCATCCGGGATCGCGGAATTGACAGTACAGCACTTGACGTCATTGAAGAGCGACACGGTACCAGCGGTATTGTGTTTGTTGACGGATGGACAGGTAAAGGTGCAATTACCGGAGAGCTTGTACGCGCACTGAAAGATCGCCCGGGCTATCCTGAGCAGCCGCGACTGGTTGTCCTGGCGGATCCCTGTGGCTGCTCCTGGCTTGCTGCCAGTGATGATGACTGGCTCATTCCTTTTGGCATCATGGGTGCGCCGGTATCAGGCCTGATCTCCCGGTCAGTATGGTCCTCTGAAGGATTACATGGGTGCATGGTTTGCGAGCATCTCAGTGAATTCGAATGCAGCCGGATGCTTGTCGATACCGTCGCTCATTTCCGTAAGAAGTTAACACCGACATCCCTCGCTCCCCTGAGCTGGAATACGGAGTCAGCCCGGATCTTATGGCAGACAAGTCGCGACGTTATCGCGTTCCTGGCCGATGAATTTAAAGTGGACAGCGTCAATCGTATTAAACCCGGTATTGCTGAAGCAACCCGGGCTGTATTGCGTCGGGTACCGGACCATATATTTGTGCGTTCTATTGACGACCCGGACGTTGCCTTGCTTGTAGGGCTTGCTCGTGAAAAGGGAATAGTTGTTACAGAAATGGGGGGAACCCTCGGCCAGTATCGGGCTGTAACCATTATCAAGAAGGTACTCTGATGAAAAATCGTCTTTCTCCCTGGAATCTGGGAGCCACGCTATACATGCCTGCAACACGGGAAGATATTGCTGATGCCGTCCTGCATGGGAAAATCCCGGGTTTGCGCTCTCTGGTAATTTGCCTTGAGGATGCTGTCAGTGAAGCAGACATCCCCATCGCCCTCATAAATCTGGAGCACCTGCTGCACGAGCTCAGTAACAGCATGCGTAGCCTGGGTAAAAATGACTGGCCTCTGGTGTTCATTCGCCCCCGGCATGCCGACATGGGCAGATGGTTAAAAGCGCATTATGATCTTTCCGCTGTCGACGGGTTTGTGTTGCCGAAATTTACCCTCAGTTCGTTAGCTGAATGGTGGGATATCATGGGCGGGACTCACCTGTGCATGATGCCAACGCTGGAAACAGAAGACGTCTTTGACGTGGCTCAGATGCGGGAGCTGGCCACCCGTCTGGTGGAACATCCCTGCCACGACCGCATTATTGCGCTTCGAATCGGCGGCAACGATCTTATGAACGTTGTGTCGCTTCGCCGTCCCCGGGACCTGACGCTGTATGACAGCCCGATGGGCTACGTCATCAAAATGCTCGTTTCGGTCTTCGGCCCGCGTGATTTTGCCCTGACCGCGCCCGTATGTGAGCATATTGACGATCATGCCGTAATGGCCAGAGAGCTGGCTCTTGATATGGCACATGGGCTTGTTGGGAAAACGGCCATTCACCCGGGTCAGATAGAGGTCATTCAAAACGCGCTGATGGTCACTCAGGGTGAGCATTCTGACGCTCTGCGGATCCTGAACTCTACCCAGGCCGTGTTTAAGTCGCAGGGAGCAATGTGTGAACCCGCCACACATCGCCGCTGGGCGGCTGGCATTCTGGACAGAGCTCGTTTTTATGGGTTACAGAACGAGCAAAGCGCTGATGGAATCAGATTACTTACCGTGACCCAGCATCATTAAGGAAATCATAATGGGGTTCAGGTTCAGAAAGTCGATCAACATTATTCCTGGTGTTCGCCTCAACCTGAGTAACGGTGCACCGAGCCTGAGTGTCGGGCCGAGAGGTGCTTCCGTTTCTTTTGGAAGCCGGGGGACCTATGCCAATCTGGGCTTGCCCGGTACCGGGCTGAGTTACCGTACCCGGCTTGACCGGGCCGCGCGTTCCGGAGGTGGGAACCGGACGGCTACCGACCCGGGGCTCAGACAGGCGCTTGAGCAGGAAGCCGCTGATCTCATGTCAGCGGTGACCGCAATCCGTAATATTCACGAGCTGACGCCGGATCCTAAAACAGGCATCAGCTGGGCAGAGCTGGAAGCAGTATACCTGCATAACAGAACGTCGCCTTTTCAGGTTCCGGCACCGGTGCGTCCAGAAAAGCCAGACTATCTTGCATTGCCGGAAAAGCCTGCCGAGAGCGAAGGCATTAGTTTTCTGGGTAAATGGTTTGAATCGGAATCAGCTAAAGCTGAGCGCCACGCCGAAAATCTTCGCCGGTGGCAGCAGGAGCTGATTGATGTGGAGCGTGAGAATACCCTTCGACAGCACCGGTACCAGCAACAACGGACGGCCTGGGCCGAACAGTATGCAAACTGGAAGTTTGAGGCTGAAGAACATGAAAAACGGCTCGCCACGGCTCAGGCAGATGCCCGGCAGCAGTTCCGGACAGACGCCGCGTTTTTCGAATCATACCTGGCGGGTGTGCTGGCAGAAACTGAATGGCCGCGTGAAACGCTTGTTGCATTTGAAGTAAAGCCGGAGCTATCAGCAGTCCTGCTGGATGTTGATTTAGCTGAGATTGAAGATTTCCCTGATAAGATTTACGGCGTTAATGCCCGGGGCACGGAGCTGACGGAAAAAGCCATGACGCAAAAAGCCGTACGCGAAAACTATGCCCGCCACGTCCATGGCTGCTTGTTCCGCCTGGTCGGTATCGTTTTACATACGCTACCGTTCGACAACGTGATTGTGTCAGGCTTTACGCAACGGGTCAGTAAGCGGACCGGCTATCTGGAGGATGAGTATATCCTGTCCTGCAAATGCAGTCGCAGCCAGATGTCGTCAGTAAATTTTGCAGGCTTAGAACACATTGATCCGGTTGAAGCGTTAGGCGATCAACCGGTTATTCGAAAGATGAGCAGTACCTTCATTTTTCAGCCTATTGAACCACTAACCCTTTAAGCAGGCTAAATCTTACGATGCAATTAAATACCAGACAGGCCCGGATTTTTAAGCTTGCCAACTTACTGGGCACCGGCAAGCCCGTTTCCGCTGCCGACATTATAACCAGTCTGGAATGCTCAGAGCCGACATTAACCCGGGCACTCAAAGAGCTACGCGAGTCATATTCTGCGGAGATCAAATACAGCAAGGCAGGTCATTCATACCATCTCGTTAATCCGGGCCAGCTGGATAAAAAGACCCTTCGCCGGATGAATGAAGCGCTCGCACAGAATGCTGAACTGAAAACCGGTGAGTCCACAGGGAAGGTCGTACTCGATAAGGATAAAAAAACAGCCGTGTCATTATCGCTACGCATGCGGATTTTAAGAAAAATTGACCGTCTGGCTGCGCTGAGTGGCTCGACCCGAAGTGAAGCGGTAGAGAAGCTGGCTCTGCACTCCGTTGATGAACTGATAAAAGAATACAGCGCTAAAAAGTCCTGACGCTAAATCTCAGACCGGGGTGAAAACCCCGGTTTTGTCATATTTCACCTCTGTATCTGCGTGACGGAGTTTTGATCTATTCTCCTCCCGCAATGTCAGCAGCGCCTTTCTGCCTACAAAACCTGGTGTCTTGACATCCTCTTGTGCTACACATCAATCTTTGGGCGATTTACACTCCATTCATGCAGATCTGTGATGTATGATGATTTTCATACATAAGAAAGTTTATTTTTGCCGGAGTTTTTTTCAGAAATCTTATATTCCAGTACGGTCTGAATTTTTTTCTCTGATAAGAGGCCATTCACATGTCGGTAATTCAATGGTGGTTAACTTATTTCTTTAATGCCGCTTCTGAGTATTTAATCTCCACCCGACAGATGTCGTGCCGTTTTATCAAATCTACAAACTCTGGCCTCTTCCTGAAACTACTCTCCTCTTCCGATCTCTTAAGAAGGAATTACATTTGAGACGCTTACCCGTATATCTGCTACTCGACACGTCCGGCTCTATGCACGGAGAGCCTATCGAAGCGGTTAAGAATGGCGTTCAGACGCTGCTTACCACGCTGAAACAGGATCCGTATGCACTCGAAACGGCTTACGTGTCAGTGATCACCTTTGATTCTTCAGCCCGACAGGCAGTCCCCCTGACAGACCTCCTGAGTTTCCAGATGCCAGCACTAACAGCCAGCGGCACCACGTCTCTTGGCGAAGCGCTTACCCTGACGGCCAGCTCCATTGCCAAAGAAGTACAGAAAACGACGGCTGACACTAAAGGTGACTGGCGTCCCCTAGTATTCCTGATGACGGATGGAAGTCCGAATGATGACTGGCGTAAAGGCCTGAATGACTTTAAAGCCGCCAGAACCGGCGTTGTTGTGGCATGTGCAGCCGGGCATGATGCCGATACCAGCGTCCTCAAAGAAATCACTGAAATCGTGGTTCAGCTCGATACAGCTGACAGTTCGACGATTAAAGCTTTCTTTAAATGGGTCAGTGCGAGCATTTCGGTAGGCAGTCAGAAAGTGGAGTCCAGCAAAAAAGAAGTGATCGGTCTTGAAGACCTGCCACCGCCGCCGCCAGAAGTAAATGTGGTCTTATAATTTTATTAATTAAGGGGATGTCATGTCTGTCAGTCTGAGCAAAGGCCAGGGCGTAAGCCTGAAAAAAAATGAATACGATCTCTCGTCCGTTACTATCGGCCTGGGTTGGGATATTAATGAGGAAAAGAAAGGTTTCCTCGGCGGGATCTTTGGTAAAAAAGAAGAAGAATACGACCTTGATGTGATCGCTTTCCTGTGTAATTCAGCCGGAAAGGTGACCGATCTCGGCAATGTGGAAAATGGTAAACCAACGCTTGTGAATGGCGATATCATCTTTTTCAACAGCCTTCGCCATAAGTCAGGCAATATCTGGCTGACAGGCGATAACCGAACCGGAGCCGGTGACGGTGACGATGAGCAAATTATTGTGCGCCTGAATTCCCTTGACGCTCAGTACGAGAAAATTGTGTTCATCGTTCAGATCTACAATGGTGAAAAGCTCCAGCAGCACTTTGGTAAAGTTCAGAATGCCTTCATCCGGGCAGTAGATGCCCGTAATATTGAAATGGCACGATTCGATCTTTCTGGCGGACCCGCCTTTGCCAGCCAGCGCTCCATGGTCTTTGCCGAGCTGATACGCGAACCTACAGGCTGGAAACTCAAGGCAATTGGTGAGCCTTCAGAATCAGATTCGTTTGTCTCACACCTGAGGAATTACATCTGATGCGTCGCCTGCCTGTTTACCTTGTTATCGACACCTCCGGTTCAATGCGCGGTGAGTCCATCCATTCCGTTAACGTTGGAATTCAGGCGATGCTAAACGCACTCCGCCAGGATCCATACGCCCTCGAAAGTGTCCATGTCTCCATTATCACCTATGACAATGAGGCGCGTGAGTTTATTCCTCTCACGCCGCTGGAAGACTTCCAGTTTTCTGACATCGTTGTGCCAAGCGCTGGCGGGACGTTCACCGGCGCTGCCCTTGAATGTCTGATGCAGTGTGTAGACCGGGATGTGCGTCGCTCAGATGGTGATACAAAAGGAGACTGGCGTCCCCTGGTATTCCTGATGACTGATGGTACGCCTTCTGATGCCATGGCGTACGGTGAAGCGGTAAAAGCTATTCGTGGCCGGGGATTTGGCTCCATCATTGCCTGTGCGGTAGGTCCTAAAGCAGGCCACGAGCATTTAAAACAGCTCACTGATAAGGTTGTGTCTCTGGAGACTCTCGACTCAACCGCTTTTGCAGGTTTCTTTAAATGGGTTTCGGCCAGCGTTTCTTCCGGTAGCACAAGCGCGGGGATCAATGCCGGAACAGATACCCTCCCACCTCCTCCACCAGAAATACAGCTGGTGCTCTGACAGACAGGAAGGTGCTGCTTTACCCGGCAAACGCCTTCCTTTACAGAACCGTTTTCTGCTGACTGTTACCAGCCGTACGAGGGATATTATGAGACGCCTTCCCGTTTTTTTTGTTCTGGACTGTTCAGAGTCCATGATCGGTGAAAACCTGAAAAAAATGACTGATGGTCTGCAAATGATCGTCGGAGATTTAAGAAAAGATCCACACGCACTGGAAACGGCCTGGGTCTCGGTAATCGCATTTGCCGGAATAGCCCGCACGATTGTACCTCTGCACGAAATTGCCTCGTTCTACCCTCCCCGCCTTCCCGTTGGCGGCGGCACGAGCCTTGGGGCTGCATTGCGTGAGTTGACCGTGCAAATTGATACTCAGGTAAGAAAAACCACTCATGAGACTAAAGGCGACTGGAAACCCGTAGTGTATCTCCTTACCGACGGACGTCCGACTGACGACACAACCTTAGAAGTGAAACGCTGGAAAAATAACTACGCGAGTAAGGTGAATCTCATTGCCGTTGGCCTGGGACCGTCAGCGGACCTGAATATCCTGCGGCAGCTGACAGAAAATGTCATGCTATTCACAGAGTCACAGGAAGGCGACTTTACCCGCTTCATCAAATGGATCACGGCCTCGGTTACTGCTCACAGCCGCAGTGTCGGGGACGAAAAACAACCGGAGCTCAGCCAGACTGAATACATAGTTCGCCTGTCCAAAGACGAGTATGTAAAAGCGTACGACGAAAACTGCGTTACGCTCACCGGGCGTTGCAGCAAGACTCGTCGACCGTACCTGATGAAATATGAACGGCCACCAGCAAGGGTTTCCGGGCTCGATTTCAACCTGAACCTGAACAACTTTAATATTGCCGGATGCTATCCCATTGATGAGGACTATTTTGCGTGGTCAGATGCCACCGCTACCGATTTGCAGGTAAACACAAGCGAACTGCATGGTGTACCGGGTTGCCCCCACTGTGGTAATGCCAGTGCGTTTGCCATGTGCTCATGCGGGAAGTTGCTCTGCATTGATGGCCCCGATGACGTGATCTGCCCATGGTGTGAAAAAGGTCTTTCATTCAGCAATGATGGCGGAAACACTAACTTCGACGTAAACAGAGGGAGAGGTTGATGTCGCAAAATACGTCACTTGAAGAAAAGATTATCCGCTTAGTTCTGTCTGAGCTCAGCCACACCGCAGAAGGTGAGCGGCTTTCCCTTCCATCCCAGGATCCTGCCCTGTCTGCCGAGGTTATGCAGCTTATAAAGCGGATTGAGAACCTTGCAAAAGGTACCTCTGCACTGGTTAACGAAGGTGAGAACGAATCAGTGACTGCCCTCCCGCCTGCTCCAGGCCTTGCCGAAAAGCAACAGCCGGTCGGGACTGATGAGGATATGCAGGGAAACCACGCTATTGACAAAAAAGAGACGCAAACAGCCACAGTCAACGAAACCAGCCCTACATTGTGGAAATTGATGCCTTTTTACGAACTTCAGAAACCAGGAAAAAATGAAACTGAAAACCAGCCGTCTCCGATACTAAAACCTGGGCAGGTACCGGAAAGCCAGCATCGGACCGGGTCAGCAGTGCAATGTGTAATGCCCCCGACAGCGAGAATAACCATACCCAACGCCCGCGCAGGCGAACGTTTCTCTTCGCCGGTTGCCATCATACTGGATGAGGGTGGACGGGCGACGATAAGAGACGTTGTCTTTCCCCGGGACATTGGCTTGTCGTATAAAAAAGAACAAGGGTTGCTCACTGGCATACCCACTGAAATTGGCGATATTGAGCTTTCAGTACTGTGGTCATACACTTCGCACGACGAATGCGAAACAAAGTTACTTTTTGTAGTAAACCCGGATCCGAGAAGCCTGTGGAAGGTAATAGAACCACCAGCAGACGCTCCCTACCCTAAGGCCCATCTGGACTCTGCTGGCCTGGTCAGAGATAACATATGTATTGCTGCCGCCAGTCGCCGGGGCCGCTCTCATGAGCATGCCGGGAGCTTCAGAGATGATGACTTCTATATCAACCACTGCCAGGAAACAGGATGGTCTGTCATGCTGGTCGCAGACGGGGCCGGTAGTGCAGTAAATTCCAGAGAGGGATCGCGAATTGCAGTCATGACGGCTGGCGATTACCTTTTCAATCAGCTCAGTGGAGTGAAAGGCGTCCGTTTAAAAGAGCATATCACGACTTGGGAAGGGAGCGATCAGCAGGCAACCATAAACGCCATGCTTCATCATTTTAAACAGGCAGCTACGCTCGCGGTCAACAGCATCCAGAACGAAGCCATTTGTGCAGAACAACCTGTGAAATCCTATTCAACAACCCTTCTTGCAACTGTAGCACTGCGAACTGAAAACGAGCTGTTTGCAGCTGCTTTCTGGCTTGGCGATGGTGCGATAGGTGCATACAGTCCTTCAGGTAAAGTCAGGATACTTGGAAATCCCGATAGCGGAGAATACGCAGGACAAACCCGCTTCCTTGACCAGAGCATTATCGCAGACCCATCATTTACTGGTCGCATCAGCGTGGGCAAATGGAATGACGTATCTCACTTGATCCTTATGACCGACGGCGTATCAGACCCTCTGTTTGAGACTGATAACGGGCTTCGCAGTGACGAAAAATGGACCCGTCTCATTAATGAGATCTCCCCTATCCTCGCAGACGCCAGTATTGCGTCTGAGGGGTTAGGCGACTGGTTAAACTTTTTCTCCACTGGGAACCATGATGACCGCACTATTGCGGTGTTGTGGTAAGGGATACGCTTTTTCGGTGATCAATATGGCAAATATCGTTACGTGTAAAACAAAGAACGGCGAAACAGTCCAGTATGTTGACGAGGTGATTGGTTCAGGCTCGATGAAGGATGTTTACTTTTCGCCTGATAAATCTTACGTCGTCGCTTTTTATCAAAAACCGCAGAATGAGCAGGCCCGGGATCGTATTGATATGATCACCGGCCGCTACAGGCAAAACATTTTTGGACAATCCGGTGGCGAATACTGGAAGGATCTGTTTTGTTGGCCGACCCACGTTGTTGAGCATGGGAATAAAATCGGTATCGTGGTTCCAACCTACCAGAACCATTTTTTCTTTAAATATGGTTCCAAAAACGATGATTTTCTGGATATTAAAGGCCGGGAGAAAGAAGGCAAATGGTTTGCCAGCGCCAGCAACCAGAATAAATTCCTCGATCCGCGTGAACGAGGCAATACGCTTACCTATCTCAAAGTCTGTCTGCTGCTGACAAGAGCCGTCAGAAGGATGCATGCAGCTGGCCTCTGTCACAGCGATCTCAGCTATAAAAACGTGCTGATTGATCCAGAAATGGGCCATGCCTGCATCATTGACGTAGACGGCCTAGTCGTTCCTGGAAAGTATCCTCCCGATGTGGTGGGCACTCCGGATTTTATCGCTCCGGAGGTGGTGAAAACCAGCCATCTTTCCAAAGAAGATCCGAACCGCGTACTGCCAAGCATTACTACTGACCGCCATGCACTGTCGGTGCTTATCTACATGTACCTGTTTTTCCGTCATCCGCTACGTGGCGGAAAAATACATGACATGTCGGATGAAGTGCGTGATGAAACCTTATCAATGGGTGAGAAAGCGCTCTTCATTGAACATCCGACAGACAAAAGTAATGCAGTCAAAATCAGTCAGTTATCCTCCTTTTCACTTCCCTGGGCTGACCCGGGTAAAATTCCTTACACCATCATGGGTCCCTACCTGACGTCATTGTTTGATCGAGCCTTCATCGATGGCTTACATGATGCCACAAAACGCCCTACCGCCGATGAGTGGGAAAGTGCCTTGGTTAAGACCGTTGACCTGATACAGCCCTGCCAAAACACGAAATGTGAACAGAAGTGGTACGTTTTCTCGGGTAAGACAAAGCCGGTCTGTCCTTACTGCGGTACGCCGTATAAAGGTAAGTTGCCAGTGCTTAATTTTTATTCTTCTCGTAAAGAAGGCAGCTATCGTCCTGACGATCACCGGTTGATGGTCTGGAGCGGGCAGTCTATCTATGCGTGGCATGTGAATCGTCTTATCGCGCCAAATGAACGTACAACGGATGCACAAAGGAAACGGGTTGGTTATTTTGTTTACCATAACGATCAATGGTGGTTGGTAAATGAAGGCATATCAGGACTAATGTCATTACCGGATAAGCGGCAGATTATGGTTGGGGAAAAAATAGAACTGAAGAATAACGCTCAATTTGTTTTGTCAAAAGAGGAAGGTGGCAGGCTGGTAGTCGTTCAATTAGTAGAAAACTAACAAATATCTCTTACCAGATTTTAGCTGTTACGGCATTGAGCCACTCATCGCGACTAATTCGATGAGCGGCCCGCCAAACGAGGCTGTGAAGCGCTTATGAAGGCGATGGATCGGTTTAACAAAGAGCTGCGTAGCTCTCTGTTCCTGCTTGGGGAAGGGATTCAGCAGGATTTCAGGGGGTAGCAGACCATACTGTCAATGTCGCCACGGTATACCACTCGCTGGAATGAGCTACTTGTCGTAAAAGCCTGACATCCATGCCAGTGTTACCCGGCATGGTCAGTTCTGGCATGAAAAGCTACTTTAACCACCACGGGCCTTCTGGATTGCGTATTTCAGGGTAGCTTCGTCGACAGCCCCCGGGATGAATGATGTCGTTGCAGCATCGGGTTTTTGCATGTTCATGATAATGAACCCTGGCGTTCCGCTGATCCCGAGAGCTTCCCCCAGTTGCATATTTCCGGAAATGACATTCTCATAGCGACTTTTTTCTCGATCGCTGAATGAGCTGTTGAACCCGGATTTATTCACCACCATGTCTAAATCACTGAGCGTAAACCCTCGCTGGTTGTTGAAGAATACATACGCGCTGGTCATCAGGTTGTTGTGGTACTTACGATACGCTTCAGCGCCAAATGCCTGGTACACATGCAGGCCTGTCGCCGCCCCCATCGCAGAAACGGGTTTCGAACCAGCGAAGATTGGAAATTCTTTAAAGAAGAATTTAACATCGCTGCTCTGGCTCAACACGGATTCAACGACCGGCGCTACCTTCATACAGAAATGGCACTGGTAGTCGAAAAACTCGATGACGGCGACGGCCGCATTATCCGGTCCAATGTTGGGAGTCTCTTTGGTCTCGAAGAGAGCCGGTGCGTAAGGGATGATCCGCTCAAGGGAGGCGTTGGTATTTTGGTTTTCAAGAGCCTTACCCGCTTCAAGCAGATACTGAGGATTTTTTACCAGATAGGTAGCCGCTACCTTTCCTACTTCATCGTTACTGGGGAGCTCAGTTTTAAAATATTTCGACGTGATATACACAGAGCCAGCCGTCGCAATCAACACAGAAATTAAAACAGACGCTACGGGTTTTAAATAATTTAATTTAGTCATAGCCACCTTTACGAATTCAACTTGTTAGTTATCAACCTGTGTTCGATTATACTGTCACAGCACATCGGAATTATTCGTTAAAGAACCCTTTTTGGAGGAATTAGAATGTTACGGCATTTATTCTTACTGACCGCCACAACGTTCTTATGTGGGTGCAGCTATCATTTCGGGAATGATGTTGATGCTTACGATTTAATGTCACGCCCGGTAGGCAACAAGAAATTTGAAATTGTAGCGCCTGATGACAGTATACAATCGCGCATGTTTGCAGCCCGGTTTGCGAGTGGATTAACGGGGATAGGGTTTAATATTTCCAACCATCTGCCCGACTATATTCTCAGATTCAGTTACAGTAAGACCCAGGAAAATATGCAATACAGTGAACAGCTGGTGACGGGCATAACCGGATATGTCGTCGAGAAGAAGACAACGAAAAAAGATAAACACGGGCAGACTCAGACGGACTATGACTATAAACCCGTCAGCGGGATCGTGGGGTCAGAGACGATATCACAGAGGCATTTCTGGCGCCGCCTTGATGTGGAAGTCTACCCTGCGGGGAAAGGGGCACAACAGGTTCTTAAAGTCAGTATGCAGAGCAATGCGCCAATCCCATCGGACAGCATTGCGTATTCCGCAATGATCGACGCTCTGGCCGGGAAACTGGATGCCCCGCTACGCTCCGGAAACTATGTCGCATCGGTTCCCTGGAACTAATGACCAGCACCGCAACGCCCAACCGCAAAGTGACTTTTCTCACCTGCATGCCGCACCTTTACCGGCCTCCTCTGTTGAAATCATAGAGCCGGTAAAGATCACCGATCGTCATTGCATCCACTTTGGACACGAACAAATACTCAAACTGCGCTTTCTGAATATCTGACACTGACGCATCGTCCAGCACCTCCTGGTAAAATCGAGCACTGATGCATCTCTCCGGATGCATGAACTGGTACCGACTCTGGAGAACCACCATTAGTAAAAACAGAATCAGCAGAACGAGAAGTAATATTTGGTTGGAGAGCTCCAGTCCCAGCGACACACCGATGGTTGCCAGGAAACAGAGAGTCCATCCGACCAGGGCAAAAGGAGCCTTTTGGATCTTTTGTTGGTAATAACGGAAGATCACCGGATCATTTAAATACCGCTTATCCGGTAATCCCGTTGCCCGGGTGACAATGCTGAGCCAGAGCGACATTTTCTAACCCCCAAATCGCGGATATACGGCGCTCTCAGGCCATACGTTCATAAAAGGCAACCAATGGCTGGGTGATGGGGTTTTGTACAAGCTCGGGGCGAATGGCTTTCAGCTGCCTTACCGGCGCTAGCTCATCCGTCGGCTTCACGATTCCATTGCCCGGACCTTTCCGGGTACTGTCGGTGTTCACCTTTAGCCTGTCATTATTCAGATACGATTCAACCCGCTTAGACATGGCGTCGCTGGGGGATGATGCGTCATTAAGTTTTTTTAAAACCGCGTCTTTATCCGTCTGAGCCGCAGAGACCAGCAGTTCACTGCTGGCCTCAATGTCTGCGTTGCAGGACCCGAACTGGCATTGGGCCGCAAAGACGGGTTGAGTGCCAACCGCCACGAGCATTAACGTTGTCAGTATTACAGATTTCATAATCACCTCTTGCAGTCGTGAAAAGTCACTTTTGTGCGGTGCCCATGCGGGTCACCAGATTTTCCGGGCTCAACCAGCCGGTGAACAACTGAGGTTTACCCGACAGCGTTACCATGGTTGGCGTACCCTGAAGCGGAATAGTTGAAGCAACCTGGAAATGCGATTTGATAATATCGAGGCAGGCCGCGTCAGGCCGTCCTTCCGGAATGATTGATATCGAGCTCATTGCAGCATCCAGCGCATCATTAGGTTTGGCCGCACACCAGATTTTTGCCATATTCCCCGCGACCACGGAGTTCAGGCCTGCACGCGGAAAAGCGAGGAATTTTATTGAGATCCCGGCATCGAGATAGGATTGAAGATCATGATGTAGTTTCTGGCAATACCCGCAGGTTATATCAGTAAACACCGCCAGGCGATATTTTTCATTCGCCGACTTATATTCTATGGATTTTGTTTTAGCAGCAAACTCCCTGACGCCTTTCAGTATCGCCTGTTCCGTTGTATTCTCCACATCTTTGCCGTTAACATGAAACAAGCTCCCGGTAAAAATGTAATCACCATCTTTGCTGACGTAACTCACGCCTTCTCTTGAAATCACGGTATAAATATCTTTTACTGGGGATGGTTCAATATGCTCAATGGACAGCCCAACTTCTTTTAATTTCTTCAGTGCTGCATCAGGAAGCACGTCAGTTTTCACTGTCTGGGCATTCATGCTAAAGGCCGTACAAGATGCCAGTAATAAGAATGATGCCTTGATAGTCTTATTCATTTCAGCTCCTTTAATGGAGCATTAATACTATCATGCGAAAAAATCCTCCAAATTCGCTTAAGGGACAAAATTCCCTCCCTATAGTAAAAATTTTTAGCCCGCGATGTGGGAGAATATCCAGTATGTAATTCCAGTGGAGATTATCTCGTGTTTATACCACCAGCAGATGATGTGAAACCTATTCCCGTTCCTGTTGAAGTCTACACACAGTGCATTACCGATGCCTCCCGCTTTTTCGGGATTGATGCAGAATTGGTCTTTACGCTTTTTGATAATGAAGGCGGAAAAGTGGGAACGTTCAGCCGGAATAAAAATGGCACTTATGATATTGGACCTATGCAGATCAATTCGTCCAATCTGCCGGAAATACGTGGCCACTTTCCGTCTGTTACCTGGCGGGTATTGGCCTATGACGCCTGTGCCAGTTTCTGGGTAGGTACCTGGTGGCTTTACCGGAAAATTGTAGACCGAAATGGTAATGTATTTGAAGGGATTGCCGATTACAACAGCAAAACCCCTAAGGTCCGGGCGAGGTATATCTTTAACTTCATGGTCAAATACAATCGCCGGATTCAGGGCCGGAATGGCATGGACGAGTTATATCAGTGGACGCAACCAAAGACCCAGTACAACGGACATATTGTAAAAAATGTTCCGGAGTAAATTACCCCCCTACTCTCCAATTTATTGTTTAGTTGTTTTACGTGGCTGTGAACAATTCATCACTGAGCGAGTGAAACTGTCCCGTGAAAGAGGTTAGGTATGCTCCAATCAATATACGAATTCCTGTGCAAGATACGCTGTTCTCCACAGAAGCTTAGAAATAAAGACTTGGACGGGATCTTGCCTCAGGATGAATCAACAGCTGGCTTATGGGGACCTCTGCCATTAATCCATATTGTTCTTTTCCTGGATTTTGATGGTGTAATCCACAAATGTCAGAATGAATCTTTCGAACGGATGTATTTGATTGAGAAGTTACTTGATGCAAGTCCTTCAATGTTCATCGTTATATCAAGTTCATGGAGAGAATGCGGGAGTATTACCTACCTAAAGTCACTTTTCCGCTCGCCGTACAGAGACCGGGTAATTGGCGCAACCCCATCCCTGTGTCTACCCTCGGGGGGAATAGGGGTACGTGCAGCTGAATGTGAAGAATTCGTGGCCAGGCACCAGGTAAAAGCCTTTATCTGCCTTGATGACGATACGACCCTGTTTCCGCCAGAATATCCGCACCTGATCCGTACGGATTATTACACGGGGGTTAAAGAAAAGGACATAACGGATCTGATAGCCAGATATAACCTACTGATGGCCCGTTTTTATTAAAAAAGTAACTTTTCCACACACTCCGTCAAAAAAAACCATGATTCGCCATCTACCAAAAACACTGCATCAGTCGATCAGAAAAGTAACTTTTTCCTCAACTTTAATTTAGGCCAGTAAGCATTCACGTTTCTTAGGGTGGCGAGTGAACTGGATTTGGAAAGAGAATTTGAATCGTGATTAAGATAGTATCCTGTTTGACCATTGTTTTAAAACTGAACAAACCTTATCCAATGCTCAGTTAGCCGGTGTACTTTTCTCAGATTCGTGGTTTACCTTGAATAGCACTGCCGTGAATAGTTATTTTCCCCGGATGCAGGCATAAAAAAGCCGTGCCCAAAAAGAGCACGGCTTTTATCAGTCAGTATTCACTCCTACTTCTTATTAT
Organism: Cedecea sp. P7760; assembly: GCF_013386425.1. Classification (NCBI taxonomy): domain Bacteria; kingdom Pseudomonadati; phylum Pseudomonadota; class Gammaproteobacteria; order Enterobacterales; family Enterobacteriaceae; genus Cedecea; species Cedecea sp. P7760. The sequence continues at coordinate 36,572 of NZ_JACARU010000001.1, forward strand.
CATTCAGCCAGTTTTCAGCTCTCTCTATTCTCGACTGATACGGTTCGTTTGTATTGTTAAGGTCTGACTTCATAAAGTTAACGAACGCATCTGCTTTATCCGACCCGAAGCGTGGATCATCGGTCAGTTGCTGACGAATCGCACGCTCTGAGTTTTGTGATGCACTCTCATACGTCTTGATCCCATCACTTCCCATATCCTTATAACGGCTGGTCACCGCGCTCAGACCATCTGACATTTGCAGGTGGTTGCCAACCTTGCCCAATAACGAACTCGGCATATTTACCGGATTCGTTGCATCGTTTGCCAAAGATGCGGGCGTAGTCAGGACCCCAATACCTGAGAGCATGTCGTTTACGGGTTTTGCTCCGATAACGTCAAGCCCTCTGGCAACACTCTCCTGGCCCGATAAAAGCGTACTGCCAATCACACTACGTTCTGTATTGGACTCAATTTTATTACCAGCAAGGGTATCAATCGTGGTTTGGGTTCGTTGGCCGACGATCCCGCCGCCAGAGCCGCCTTCACCAAGATTCGCCCTTATTGCTGAATCAAGAGAGCCTGAAGCCTTGTTGTGCATGTTGAAACCTTCATGGATACTCTGGAGATCATTCATCCCCCAGCTAACGTTGTAGTGACCCAGCTCGGTGAGGAGGCTTTGAGTATCCGCTTTCAGTTGTTCTTTCTCAGCGCCGGTTGCCATTGTACTGGCCCCATAGGTAAACACGGCTTGTGCGGCCAGCTCCGCCCGTTTGTCATCCGGCTTTTTGGTTGGGTCATTTGCAACCCTGTCAAAATAATTCGGGAGGTTGTTTGATATCCCGCGTATCTGGCTATCTCCGTACATAGAATTCAGTTTTTCGCTGGTATTACCCATGCCTGAAGTAGCATGCTTGCCGCCTATACCAGTTTGAAGCTGGTCGAAAGTTTGGTTGGCGTTCTTAACGTCCTGCCCAGCCCCCTGAATTCTTCCCACGGTCTCATTAGTCACTACAGGGGTATTCTTATCCAACGACGAGAGAACACTTTGGTTTTCTTCGCTATAGGAGTTAGCTACATTACCTTTATGAATGCCCTGAATATCTTCTTTACTGACCGAGCCCACATTGTACGGCGTAACACCTGATTCGGTTTGTCCGCCAATATGTTGATTAGCATTCTGCTGGTTCTGTGCCAATCCAGCTTTCGCCTGAGCATCCAGACCTTGCCCTACGTCAGCAACACGATCGGCACTCATTACGCCGGAGGTATCTACATGGTCTGGTGTGCGCTCCTGCGCCTGTGCAATGGTATTAATACCCGATGCATCACCAGTGATTCGGTCAAGTTGATTGGTAATTGGCAGCATCTGTTGAGCGTTACCGCCGAAGTCAGCAACCAGCCCTTTAAGCAGGCTGGAGGTCTCACGCAGATCCTGCTTATTGCTCTCAGCCGTTTCACCCCTGGCAGTATCAATCGCAATTTTTTGCTCACTAAAGTCGCGTGTCGTTGCCACCAGCGCATCAGTTCGCTGGAGTTGTGATCCCAACTGAGTGCTGGCCTTAAATGTGTCATTGTAAGAATTGAATTTATCCATAAACGCATTCTCATCAAGACCATTTTTCCGTGCAAAATTACGCACATCATCATCGCTGAAGTTTTTATTACGAATAGAATCGGAGAATCTGTCTAGGTTGACAGACTGTCTTGAGTCGAGTGTCATGCCGGTATTAGCGCTGGCGTTCGTTGAAAGTGACGTCGACAGATTTTCGGCCATTGTCTGTGTTGCCTGGTTCATTTTTGATGCAGCTTCTTTGAATGCATTGGTCTGTGCAAACTGATCACTGTTTACCTGAGAAGCCGCTTTACTCATTTGTTCAGAAAGTCCTGAGTTTTCTGACAATTGAGTCGTAATAGCTTTATTCAAATCAGTTAAGAGGCTATCACTGCCTGAATTCGATTTTGAGATCCCTGAACCAACGGTACCCGATGCTTTCAGACCTAGTGAATCCATCACTTTCTGACCTATGCCCCCAGCCCCCCCTTTTCCAAGTTTTTCCTCGCCACCAAGTCCCAAACTTCCATTGAGGAGAAGGTTTGACACCACACCAGCTAATTGCTGCGAATTAATTCCGTGCTTCGCCCCTACGCTATTAGCGACGTTTGCACCGGCCTGGTCTGTATATGATTTCAAGTTTTGCAGATTCGAGGAAAATTGCTGGCCCGATTGCCCCGAACGACCAACTTCACTCATCTGATTGTAGGCCTGCTGGAATGAATTACTTGCTGCACTCATGACTGATGAGGTCATTGCCGCCCCTTGTCCCTGGCTTGACGCGATACTTGAACCTGCATTCCACGTACCGAGTCGGAAGTTACTGGAGTCCATGGCCCCGCCACCGCTGAACCCCTGCCCGGTGCTTGTCAGTGCTGTACGATTAACATCCCCAAATGATGATTTTCCGCTATTTGGCGCATCCCACACTTTCGGCGTGAGGTGGCTGGAGTCCACAGGTGCGGGTGGCGTAACTCCTTTCATCGCATTCATCATTGGATGAATGGATTGCGTCATCAGGAACAGCGTCAGGACTGGGATAAGAGCATAGAGCGCTGATGCAACTGATAAGTAAGAACTATATGTTTCGGCAAGCCCTGGTAAGCCCATCCAAGTCACCGCGTTACTCTGACTATTCAGTGTGCTCCATGTATCAAGATCCGCTGTTGCCACCTTCTTCACGTAGGCATTGACCATCACCGCAGTAATCGGCCACATATTAACGAAGAGAATCAACTGAAGATATTTTGCCGCTGCGGCAACACCGTTTCCGCCGAGTGCAAGCAGCATGAGCAATGCAAACGGAGCAACCATGTACGCAAACATTTCAAGAAACGCAATTGCCGCACCAGATAATTGCAGCCAGAGCTGCCCCTGAGATGCCATGGTATTCGTACGTTTTAATGATGCCTCAAACAGTTGCATATCCGAGGCCAGACCAAGTGGGGTTTTGTATTTACTGGCACCATTACGTAGCTCATTCATGATGAATAAAGAAAGCGTCGCGTCATAAGCGCCAATCGCCTTGCCATACATGCCGTTCGCCGACGCCATTACATCCGTGAAGCTCGATCCGGATGCGGCACCGCCCGCCTCTTCTGGGGTAAGAATACCGTTTGTTTGCCCAATCAAAGCAATCGTCTGTCGAGCCTCCGGGGTGCTCGTTACCTGTTTAACGGTCGACCAGACCTCTTCACAAGTCGCTGACTTTGAACTATTCACACCCACGATGTTAGCAGATGCGTTCTTCAGCGAACCTTTCATCGCCTGATTAATGCGTTCCATGCTTTCCGCGACATTTGAAGAGAAAATATCGTTAAAAATGGTTTCTTTCCCAGCGATTTTCGCGCTTGAGTTTTGTGTTCCCTTGAGGCAGTTATAGGCCAGTGATTGCACTGTCGCACACACGTTCATCGCACCTAATCCGCTAACTGGTTCGGGGAACGCTGAACAATACCCCTGGCTGTCCCCGCCCCATTGTAAGAATTTAACGAAGCGAATCATCGGGCCAAGAGTAATGTCATCATCAAGCGTGGTTGCGGCAAAGTCGATCGGCGCCAGCGGATCAAACGCCGTTTTATAGTCTTTGAGTAGGCCCTGGCTAAGGTTAGTGGTTACAGTTCCCATCGCCGCGATAAAAACAGGAATACCATCGACATTTCTCACTTCACCAGACTTAACCGATTCAATAGTCACATCCACGCGTACTATTGCCATCGAAAAAAGAATCAGCCCAAGAATCCATGAAAATATCGGCACCTCTGCTTTTGTCGGGTTCAACAGCCAAAGCCATGTTTTATAAAACAGGCTGGCTCCAGCCAGCACCGCTGCCGTGGTGAGAAATGCTTTTACACCGGTATATTGTGAGAAAATCAGGGCAATCCCGTTAAGGGCGGACCACACGAACTCGATATCACCTACTGTATAGATGTTGTAATCCATATCAGACCTCAGTTACCTGTGCCACGAAGACTTTCCATGAACGCCTTCCTCTTTAATCGGCGATCATCCCATGCTGAAATGACATCAGAGCTGTTACCTACCTGGCTACGGGTGAGCTCGTAAGCTGCTTTTACCTGATTGCTAAGGTTTTCAGATAACCGAGTCAGGTCCTGCCGCCGTCCGGAAAGTGATTCACTGGGGATATTCATAGCGCTGATCTTTGCTTCAACTTGCCGAAGCATGTTAATGACAAGGCTGGTGGCCGCTATTGCACTGATATCCTGGATATAGGCATAGCCTTCAGGGACATCAAAAGTCTGAAGAGAATCAAGAATTGTTGGGATGCCGATATAAGAAATAATGCGTAATTCATCATCAGAGATCCTGACATCGCTGATTGCCTTTGTTTGAACCTGAATTAGGAGGTCTGAAATCGTATCCTTCAGTCCTTTGAAACCACCATCCATCACTTCAGACATAACCAGGCATTGCGACTTTCTCGCTGAAGCAGGATCGGGTACAGGCGAACATTTGAGCATTTTTATGGAGCCACCAGCCGGAGGACCCATGATGAAATCCGATACCGTCATCGTCGATGGACGAACTTCCATCCCCGCTTTTTCACCTTTAGCATCCCAGTTGATAATCACAGTGCCGACAAGCGACATCAGCTGCTCTGCGAGTTTGTAGCCAGATAATTCAGTCACGCCACCGATATTCATAGAACCTTTATCGATGTCCATAAATGACATATAGAAAAGGTTTCCACTGAATTTTTCAGCAAACTCTTCAGGGTCTTTTGCTTTTACCTGGGAGGTCACAGTTTCTGGCGACTTGGTCATTGATGAACCGAAATCAGGCAACAATCCATTAAGAGTACCAAGCATTGAAGCTGGGCCGGAACTGACCGCATTCGCATACTGGCTGGGTGGTCCAACATTTTCAGAAAGAAACGAGTAAGTAGCGTTGCAGGAATCTTTGGCAAATTTGTTCAACGCCTGCAATTTGTTCTGGATATCATTAATAGTCGCAGCACAGTCAGCACAGATTGCCGATACCGCGACATTAAATGCATAAATCGCGGCCCCCTGCGCGATACCGCGAGCAACCTGCACCAACTGATCTCCGTTAATCATACTGAATGAACCGAGGAAAACATCGATGCCGTTACAGCCGACGGAAGCTTTGGGGAAAGACATTGAAACTAAATTGGTATTCACGTTTGTTGTGCGGTAGGAAAAAGAGCCGCCAACCACACCGGTACGGGTGGCCGTTTCAAAACTGGCCGGGCTGGTTGTCGTCATCATTCCATTAAAAATATTACGCATGGCGTTATCGGCACCGGCATTTGGTGCAATCATCGCCGTGCAAACGGCTAACGACAAAAGTAACTTTTTTGCACAAACATGGAGGTTAGCGCGCATATGGGCCTCCTAAACTGCCACCAACATTCAAGTAGTTCACAGGGTCCGCTGTAGGCATATCGTACCCTTCCAACTTCTGGTCCATTATTCGTTGCAATAAGAACGGGTCAGATTCCATTTCTGATTTATTCACTGTAATTACGCCATCCTCACCAATGGTATATTGGCGCTTAATATCTAACGTGGATTGGAATGAGGCATCATCAATCAGGTTCATGCCCTTTGCAGCCAGAATAATAGTATTCTTGAGCTCCTCAGCAGTGATCATACCTTCGCTAATTCGTTGCGCTGATGACCCGTCTTTCGACACAAGGAAAATAGTTGGCACTTCGCGGATTTTGAATTGATCAATAATCTGCGCATTAGGGACAGAGAAATCCTGGAACAACCCATTTTGTAATGGTCTGCCATCCATGCTGACAGGGAGAATGTCGACCGAATAGTAATTCTGCATAAACTGGAGGATTTGACTTTCTTCGTGGCAGAACTCACAGGTACTCTGGAAAAAGAAAAAGAGCCCGGATCTTGTGAAAATATCTTTCATTACCGTCTGCTGGTTTTTTTCCACAACCGTACGATGTGCATCCAAGGCAACCTTCTCAACCGGCTGTCTTCGTTTTTCAGACATCATTGGATTTTTAAGAAAATAATCTTTCGACTTATCCGAAAATCGCGTACCGATATCCAACATTAAACGTTGCGCTGTATAAAACCTCGATAAGTTTTCAGGGGTCGGATTATCCATTGCCTGAGTCAAAAGCCGGGGCATATTGTCCTTTAGCCACTTTGAATTAAGATCAATCTTTTCTTCTTGTACTGGCTGGGACGAAGATGCAACAGGAGGCGTAGTCTCATTAATTTCTTCCTCAGTTTTCCGGGCTGGGTCGTCATACCAGAAAAAACCTTTCTTAAAGGCTTGTCCTGACACAAATGGGGTGTCTTTGATAAGGGTCTGGTCTTCATTTGCATGGACGCCAGTTATAAACAAAGACATCAGCACTAACATCTTTGAAGGCAGTAACGTTAATCGAGTCATTCACCGATCTCCTCATGGAATAGAGGTATGATGGCATAAAAAAAATCACCGGGAGTTCGATAACGGAGTAGATTTCATGCGTTAAAAAACCAGAAATGTGACGCCGACAAAGCCCCAAAAACGACAGTTCAACACAGTGTCCCGGTAAAGACATGGTCTGTAAGAGAGAAATGGATTAATTATATGACGGTACAGTAATGCAAATTCGCGTTGTCATTCAGACAACACTATCCAGATTATGAACGATCCCCGTACTTTGCTGGTTAACGCATAAGGGAATTTATACTTAATTGAATACCTATAAGAAACGAAATTGGCAGGCGCATCATAAAATCTGGACTTTTCAAAGACCGTAATGAATCAAAGAATGGCAATTCATGTTAGTTATACTTACAGAAAATGAACGTTGGAAGGATAGAGCAGACAAAAAAATACGGATGGTAGTAATATTTAACACAGTATGTTTTAGATACGTCAGAACGGAAGCCGTCTGAAAATAAACAGCAACATGAGGAACCATGTGTAACGGTATGCAAGCCAAAGATTTAATAGATAAAGACGACGCAGTCTTTAGATTTTTGGTCTCAGCTTAAAACCACTCACATAAAGTAATAGCTAATCTAACTCCTCCTGAGAATATCTCGCTATTGCAGAGACCGTTGACGACAATCTGCACCGAGGGCAATGAGTATCATTGGTATACGGGACAATGTAAGGCCGCTTGCATTTCGCACAAGTTTCGAGTTCCTCTATTTCTTTCATTGACGTGAGGATCTCAATGATTTTATTGACCTCAGGGGCGCAGACGAAATACCCAAGGTTATGCAGCACGCTCATGATTCGGTTGAAGTCAATATTGCGGAAGCTGGATTCCGGATGAATAGGATCAAAACCGAAGTAATTTACCGCGACATCAATAACCGCAGAAAATGCTCTGCGGTTATCCGAACGACGACTCCACCCTCGAATACCTTTTTTAACGTTTTGTTGAGGTTCCGATCTGAAATCAATATTTTCTGCAACATGGCTTCCATAAAGAATTCTTATTGAGTTTTTATTCGCACCAAGTGACATCGTTTTTGTAGCGCTCAACAACATGTTAGCTTTAGTTTGATCGACTTTAGCCATTTTTATTAATCCTTCAAGAGCACTTTATTTGCCAAAGAGTTGAACACATCCTGACGGTGGCATGTAAACATAGTGTCGTAACGCAATAGTTCCATTAAGTCGTCACTAACTTTACCCAAACGAATGTCGGCAGATAATTCGTATGCCCAGGCAAACACCTTAGATTTTAATGTTGCACTATCATCCCCCAACCCCGGTGTAAAGGCAATTATTCGTGGGAATAGAACGACATCGTTAATTGCTTTGAGTGATGACACACCAACATCTTTTATTGCATCTACGGTAGCAGGCTTTAATCCAAAAAATATAATGACAAACTCAGGTGCAAGCATTGACATAAAGAAGATCTGCATAAAATAATCATTTTGTATGTCTACACACTTGGAGCGTAACTGCTGAATTTTGCTCGGATTATAACAATCTTCCTGCCCATTCAACAAAGTAACTTTTTCCCCTGCATTGTAAATGCCGAAGTCAGTATCGTCACTGTCATATTCACGGATAACGTTAGTGTCACCATCAACAACGGCCATAAAAAATTTATCCCACGAGATCTCTTTACCTAAAGAACGTGGAACGAGGAAACTTCCGGGACGTGTTTCAACTTCGAATGCATTATCAGCCATTGCCCCAAACCCGGTTCCAAATAGACGGCGTTGCAGGAGTGGAGACCCTGTTTGATACATAGAAGATCCGTGAATAGGCAATAACATTAGGAATGCACGGTAACTACGAATAATCGAAATCTCGGTACGTAATAGTTTACCGAGTAGGTTACGCGTTATGTTATCTGATTCTGACATGTGCGGATTGTCCTTGCGTCAATACAATTGTACTAATCTTCTACATGAAATTAAAGTTTGGTTTTTGAATGATGAAAAGTAACTTTTGGAATTTTAATACTGCCTATTTGAGTCTTAAAACTAACCATTCATCCATTGGCCTTACTTGTAACACTTTTTGACCAAACTAACCAGAATTTTATCAAAAAACCCTGCGCTTGCTAACGAAATTTTAATCGCTTAAAAAAATAGCAAAGCCCGAATCGTTATCGGCATTAAGCGGCAATAACATTAGCGAAAAAAGCGATTCAGGATGAATATTTTTCCGATTGATTAACATGACTACTACATAGGGTCACTTTTTTTAAAAGTGGCACTATGCGCAAAAAACATAGGGTCACTTTTGTTTAAAAAGTGGCACTAGATATATGTATAACTTAGTAAGTAAAACAGCACTTTTCAGATCACGGTCTCAAAATACCCATGGCAGAAAAAGTTACTTTTCTGCCGCGCTTAAATGCGCCCATCTCAGCCGTTCCCGTGTTCATCTGGAGCTGCGCACTATCTGTATTCCTCACGCCTCCGAAGCCCCACCTCAAAATTCTCGATAAAAATCACGGAAAAAAGTCCTGTTTGTGAAAAAAAAATAAAAACCACTTCGGTATAGTGATTTCACATCAGGAGGTCACATGTCTAATTCGAAACTAATAAAGTCACTAGAATTATCACGCAGTTTGATGCGTTCACAAATCGAGGTTCTGCGGGAGGCAGCTGAAGACCTTTGCACAAATTACTGGATCGAGTGGAAAGAACGGAATCATCTGGAGATTAATTTACCCCGGCCTAACAATACGCTAAAGCGTGAGTATCTGGGTTCGTATGCGCCGAAAATTGAATTAATCGGTAATGCCAAAAAAGTTACAATCACCTGGCATAAGTTCAGCCCGTTTAAAACCAGGTCTCCCAGTCATATGTCGAAACGGATTTCTGCGATGAAAAGCGGAAAATATTCGAAAAGCTGCTTTGTTAATCATGCCTTCTGGGAATATGAAATGATCGAAAAAACGGAGGGAGTACTAGAACCCTACAGAGAATTACTTGAGTTCTATCATACTGCGTATATCGAACTGGGACGCAAAATCCGTAAATACTCAAAATCAGAGGTGGCACAATGACCGACGTAACAATTAATGAAAGCAAGCAGAAGACACCTGATGTAAATGCCCGCTCCTCTCAGACTCCTGAAGATAGCCGAAGAGCCACGCAAAGTAAAAATGAACATTACGGCATGGCAACAGTAACTATTACTCCAGGCACGCCAGACTTTAACCGATTTCTTACGGCACGGAATCGTTCCGTAATAAGAGGCTTTAATGATGTTAGCATTGCTATTTCATCATTATTCAGGACGGTTAATGCGGTAAAACACCCTGAATTGGTGCAGGCAATTCAGGACTGGTTTAATGAATTGCACGACGAAAACAATTTGATGAAGCAGAATCTGGAGGCCCACATCGCCACTATTAAGGTTGATGAAAGTGATCCATTCTTCTCATCAACTGAGTTTTCTCCGTTCAGATTTGAATCTGTCCAGTTAAACTTCAACAACCAGAACACGATGCGATTTTATAAGCACATCTTTGAAATGAACAACCTTCTGACCCAGATGTATAAATTCAACTCTCTGGGTCAGCTGCCGGTTAGCGATTACAACGTAATGGCGCACAATATTATCCGAAGTCTCAACATGTATATCGAACGGGTCAAAAAAACACTTAACGTGTCGCGCCGTGTAAAAGGTTCTTACAGTCCTGATGAGTTTATCGAAAAGGTAAAACAGTACAAAAGCGTGCAGGCATATATTGCTGCGGAACTATCTGGTAAACGCCAATAAGGATTATTTGATGAATTTCAGGGCGCTATTCCTAAGTATACAAAGAGTTTTAGGCATCTTCTCCAGTAGGGAGAATGATGTGGCTGAGTTAATGATGAAGGATGTTTCGAGTCTTTCACCATTTGCTCAGATTATAGGGGATCAGAAATACACTGTACCGGATCACCCGAATCTTGAAGTCCTGAAATTCATTGAGTACCCAACTCGGCCAGCTGGGATACAAACGTTTAATGAGCAGTCTATTCTTTCTCTTTACAGAGATAAACTGCACTCAATCTCTATGATGCTGGCAATAAGTGATGGAGACATCCGTGAGGATGCCTTTACCTTCACCAATCTGGTTTTAAAACCATTGATTGAATACATCCGTTGGATTCATTTACTTCCTGCTTCAGAAAACCACCACCATAATGGTATTGGCGGATTGTTGTCACATAGCCTGGAAGTTGCAATGATTTCTTTAAAAAATGCCAATCATTCTGAATTGCGCCCAATTGGGTATCAGGATGAAGAAGTCATTCGCCGAAAAGTATATCTCTATGCCGCTTTTATCTGTGGCCTTGTGCATGATGCCGGAAAGGTATATGACCTCGATATAGTAAGTCTGAATCTGAATGAAACTTTAACATGGGCGCCAAGCTCGCAAAGCCTGCTTGACTGGGCACGTGAAAACAATGTTGTCGAATATGAAATACATTGGCGAAAACGCATTCATAACCAACATAATATATGGTCAAGCGTTTTCCTTGAGAGAATATTAGATCCGGTCTGTATGTCATTCCTCGACCGAGTCAAAAAGGAGCGCGTCTATGCAAAAATGGTTACGGCACTGAATGTCTATAACGATGGCAATGACTTTCTGTCCAAATGTGTAAGAACCTCAGATTATTATTCAACGGGAACTGACCTTAATGTATTGAGGGACCCGATAATGGGTCTGCGGTCGAATGATGCTGCGGCAAGAGCAATAGGTACCATTAAGCATAACTTCACCAGTATTAATATTAATAACTATAAATCCAAACCCATGCACATCATTATTGTAAACGGTGAAGTTTACCTCAATGAAAACGCCTTCCTCGACTTTGTACTTAGTGATTTTGCGGCCCACAAGTTCAACTTCCCACAGGGGGATGCAGGTAAAACTGTACTAGTAGAGTCGCTGGTTCAACGGGGTTATGTTGAGCCTTACGATGATGAGCGTGTGGTTCATTATTTTATTCCCGGGACATACTCGGAAAATGAAATAGCCAGCATCTTCCGAAACGGTATCGGTAAGCTGGAATTTTATAATCTCCTGAAACTTCGCTGGATCGGGTTAATTTTTGACTCATATAAAATCCCGGATTCTGTTCCGGGCCTCTTCAGCGTTAATGCAAATAAAGATTTCATCTATATTGATGAACAGAAAACTGTAACAGAATACAGAAGGCCGGTCCCGGGTCGTGAGTCTGTTACCAGAGTAACGGACACCGTAAGCGACGCCATTGAAGATACTCCACAATACGGACTCAAACTCGTGAACGGCCCTGATGCCGACAGTGTCAACGGTAAAAGCAGTGAAAATACTGAAGCCATCACAGAAAGTGTGGAGGCGGCTGGCACGGATAAAGCAACCGATATTATTGATCCGCAGGTTACTACGCCAACAGATACAGCCGGAACAGGCGGCTTGGATGAAAAGGAACGGGTAGAGGAACATGAAGAGCAGAGTCAGATGCGTCTGGTCGAGCAGCTGCATGAAATGCTTCTGAGCGCCCCACTGCCCCACAACGCAGTCATTAATATTGATTCCGTACCTTACCTTAATCTCGATGCTGCTATTGCGTTAATCCCTGGTATTGATGAGGCGGCATTTTGTGATGGGCCCTTTTTCCAGCTGACGTACCGTGATGGATCACTGGATGGTATGTGGATAGTCCGTGACGTAAACAATCTACGCCTGATACAACTGGGGGATAACTGTGCTGGTATTCAGGTGAGCACCTCGGAACCCCGAACCACTTCTACGCTGAAGTCGCTTTTTGATACGTCAATGTACCAGCCGTTGGATATCCCTGAAAGTCCATCATTAAACGAAGCGGTTTCGCCCCCACAAACACCGCTTGATCTCCCTCCGGCGCGACTGAATACCCCCCAGGCTGTAGAGGCCAACTCGGTAGCTGAACAGATTAACGCCCACTCCGAACCGGAGACCGTCACTGCTTCTGAGTATGAGCAATATGGCCACCTGCTGGAAGAAACCCTAGATAGCGATAGTGAGGCATATTCTGACTTTATAGTCGCCGACAACTCTGTGGTTGAACCCCCCCAGCCTGAGGCGAAAAATAGCGATGTCGCCGAATTCCATGATGAAACAGACCAGGTCGTTGCGCCCGGTAAATTGAATGATCCTGAGGATACCAGAGAGCCACCAGCTCCCAATACAACCGGGAAAGAAGTAATTTTAACAAGTCCTGTGTCATCACAGGACCCTATAAAATCGGAACCCGCCGGGGAGAAAGCGAACCATCTATCTCCGGCCCTGGCTCGTCTGTTTGCGGTAAACACTCAAGCAGAGAAGAAGCATGAAAATCCGCCGGTCACGACTCCAGTGAAAGAAGCCTTTAATCGATCCAACTCTGCCACAGTTCAGGCTCCTATTGCCGTTGACCAACCTGGTGCAGAAGAAAAGGAGACACTGGAAGATTTTACCCTGCTAAGTGGCGGTGAAGTTACAGAACTTGAATACGTCGAAATTGCCACAATGCTTCACCACATTCTGACTAAGTTATCTGGGTCGTTTAAAAGAAAGCGGAAAAACCGATTCATGGTTTTGACCCAGAACACCTTTTTTCTGACCCAGTCATGTGTTGAAAAATACGGGACGCAGTTAAATGCGCCTGAGCTTTTTAACCAGCTTCCTCAATACCAGGTCACCTCCGGCGCCATAGTCAATACAAAATGTTTCGCATTCAACATGCCAACTCTGGTAGCCGCATCCGACCGGGCAAAGGTCGATATTGAGTTAATCATTAACACACTTAAAGATGTAGGGAATCTATAATGGCAAAATCAAAAAGGACCAACCTGCACGCCCAGGAAAACTTTTACAGGCCGATATTGGAGTACAGAAGTGCCTCAGTACTTTTAATTTGCGCCATAATAATGCTGTTTATGGGGTTTCGATCAGATGGGTTGAATATTGCCCCCATCATTTTGTATACCGCTGCCTTCATGCTTTTGGTTTGTTTGTACCGCTGTAAAACGGCATACCCTTATTTGATGGCGCACTGGCGCGTGTTTCAGCGCCAGATTATGTTTATTAGCCTTAAATCGCTCAGGTCGATCAACAAAAGTAACTTTTTCTCTAACGAGCGAAAGTACCGCCAGCTGGTACAAGAGTATAAAAAATCCAACCGTCAGGTACCGGACAGAAAAACCTACTTCTGTAACGGCTTTGAATGGGGTCCCGAGCATGCAGATCGCGCGTATCAAATTGCCAATCTCTCAAGCGATAAAAGAGAGATAGCCCTGCCATTTGCCCTAAACCCCATAGCGCGGCATTTTGAGGCGATGGCCAGATCCATGGGTGGCAGTAACGCCATTTTTGCTGTTGATAAACGGGCGCCAATTTTTGTTACCGAAGATAACTGGTTCGGCCATACCCTCATTACCGGAAACGTCGGTACCGGTAAAACAGTCCTTCAGCGGTTATTGAGCATCAGTATGCTGCATTTAGGCCACGTCATTGTGGTTATTGATCCAAAGAACGACGCAGATTGGCGGCAGTCACTTATGGATGAAGCGGCGGAACTTGGGTTGCCATTTTATAAGTTTCACCCTGCCCAGCCTTCTTCTTCAGTGTGTATTGATGTCTGCAACGCTTATACCAATGTTTCGGACCTCACCTCACGCCTTCTTAGTCTGGTTTCGGTTCCCGGGGAAGTTAACCCATTCGTACAATATGCCGAGGCTCTCGTTTCAACTGTGATCACCGGTCTGTCTTACACGGATAAAAAACCGTCGATATATCTCATTCATAAAAACATGAAAAGCCACATGGCAATCCTGAACCTCACCGTAAAAGTTCTGGAATGCTGTTATGCACGGCACTACGGGCCCGATGTATGGATGGAAAAGGTGAAATATTCTTCGAATGATACTCTACAAGTCCGCTTTAAGCGCCTTGTTGAATGGTTTTCTGCCCACTTCTTGAATTATGAAGGTGCCGAGCCCATTGATTGGATTGATACCGTCGGCCGGTTAGTAGATTATTCTTTGTCTGATCCTGAGCACATGTCAAAAATGACAGCGGGTATTATGCCGCTGTTCAGTCGTCTGACCGAACAACCACTGAATGAATTGCTTTCGCCGTCACCTAATTCACTCACTTCGCGTGAAATAGTCACTTCAGATGGAATATTCAGTACCGGAGGTGTTCTCTATATCTCGCTCGATGGTCTTTCCAACCCGGAATCCGCCCGGGCTATTTCGCAGTTGATAATGTCAGACCTGACGTCCTGCGCGGGTAGTCGCTATAACTCTGATGATGGTGATATGTCCTCACATTCAAGGATCAGTATTTTCGTCGACGAAGCACACTCCGCAATCAACAATTCAATGATAAACTTACTCGCTCAGGGTCGTGCCGCACAAATTGCATTGTTTATTTGCACGCAAACCATTTCCGATTTTATTGCAGCAGCAAACATTGAGACTGCAAATCGTATTACGGGTCTGTGTAACAATTACATTAGCCTGCGGGTAAACGACACCCCAACGCAAACGCTGGTTGTAGAAAACTTTGGTAAAAGTCCAATTAGTACAAATATGGTCACGTATACGACAGGATCAGAAACCACTTTGCCGCATAATAACTTCTCTGGTTCGATATCAGAAAGAAAGCAAACAACGCTGGAAGAAAGTATTCCGAAAGAGCTTTTAGGCCAGGTTCCAAAATTTCATATTGTGGCCAGACTTCAGGATGGTCGTAAAGTCGTCGGGCAGATCCCGATTGCCGTAAGTGAAAACTCGATGAGACCCAATACAACATTATTGGAGATGTTCCTGAAACCCGCCGGAAAAGTAACTTTGCGTCAGAATGTGGGTTTAGACTATTTAAATAAACATCTAAGGAAATTGCATTGATGGACGAGCAAATTACTCTGACACAAAATCAAATTTTCAGTTCATCTCTGAAAGTCAGTAAAAGCCGTTCGCTTGTTAAACGGCGTATGCAGTCATTAGGCCTGAAGTTTGCCGATTCGCAGGATGTTCGTGACCGTCTGGCAGGGATTGAAAAAGGTGCTTTGAAATCTGTGGGGCAATTTTGCCATGACAACGATGCTGAGTCTTTATCAGCGCTGGCTATTATCCTTTCCGAGCTTTTTCTGCTCCAAGGGGAACTGTCCACCAGCAATGAATACGGTGACCATGAAACAAGTTACTGGTCCGTAGCTCAGGGACCTTGTGATGAATGGGTTCAGTCTCTTCTTACGAGCGAAGACGGACAGCGAAAATTTATTGGTTTTCGCATTACATTCGACAATTCTGAAGAGCGCCGCCGCCTTGTTGATAAAAATTCAAAAATGCTGGGGAGTTATTTACTTCCCTATTTTGTCAATTTTACGAGTGCTGCATCGGCGTTTATTACGCTGCCTGACAGCGTCACGTTTAAACAAGTACAACGCAATAAGCCACTCATTCACCCTGAAACCACATTAAGTCACATTCTTACCATAGAAGACTCGGCGTTTCTCTCTCGTATCAAATTTAAACTAATCTCGGCGATTGACCGCCTGCCCGACCCGACCGGGCTATATGCCAATATGTTCAACCACATTATGGACCGGGCACTATTAACACACCTCGACCGGGAGCAAATTGATAGCCCTTGTGTGTGCAAAAAGGTCATCTCAACCTACGCAGACACCATGCTAACGCTCCCGGTATTTAATACAGGGATCACCGGGAGATACCGACACTGGACGCCCTGGGGGATTAATTTTGTTGAGTTTAGCCGTCAGGCTGCAAAGGAAAAAGCCTGTGTCTATGTTCCTGAACCCGGTCAAATTCATTGGAAAAGTCCGGAGCATAAGGAACTGGCTGAGTTCAGCCTGATCAACCACATAATCCCGCAGCAATACCACTGGTTGCTGGGTGTGCCAACAATCTGGCGAAGCCACTACCGCGACCATGGCGACCGATTAGACTTATTCAGGGAGTGGAGGGACGCAAATGGCTGCGGATAATTCTGCACGGGCAGTATTCATCAGAGGACTGCTTTTTTTAGGGATGATGCTTTATCTTATTTATAGTCTGGGCTTCCAGAATACTGACGATCTAAAGCAACAAATCACTCAGGAGGTGAACGCCAGTCGTAGCCTCATTTCTAATGACCGGTGGTTGTCGGTTATTGCAAATAGTGAAGCTACTTTGTCGACTCTGATTAATGACTATAAGCTGATCGAATATCTGAATACGATACTGATCCCGGAAACGACGAAACCTGCGCGTGGGCTGAATTACGTTGCAGAGAAGATGTCATCGGTAAACTACACTGTGGCAAAGAATCTCCCCTTGCTCATTTATCAGTCCATTTTCCGCTGGAATCTGATACTCGGCTGGCTGATTGTGTTTTCACCTTACTTAATTGCTATGCTCGCTGACGGCATGTATCAATGGAAATTAAAACGTTACGTTTTCGGTAATGTAACCGTTCAGTTTTACAGGATCTGGTTCAGAGCCTTCTGGATAATTGGTGCATTAACCTTTGTTTACCTCTCAATGCCTAATATGTCTCTTTTTAACAATATCGCTCAACTGTTCCCCCCTGTCGCATTGCTGATATTGGGAATTGCACTCAACCGCTTGTGGTCTAACTTTCAAAAACTTATGTAATAAGGTGGTCAGATGTTTAACCGTAAAAATAAGAAGTCACCTGCCAATATCAAAGAATCGCTTGATGAGAACGCTGACCGTTTTTATAAGATGTTCCGAATCCATACCACCTCAAAAGTGGTTATTTCCCTTCTGGCATTAGCAGCAGCAGGGGTTTCGGCCTTTAATATTTACGATAAGTATCAGGAATCAGAAGGACGAATGGATCATATTGCCGTCGTGCGCATATCGGGAGAAATGGGCACCGGGTCAGAGGCCGGTGACGGTTCTGTGATAGCCGCAGCACTGGCAAAAGCGTACAACAACCCGCATGCCAAAGCTGTCATTATCGAGGCGGAGTCAGGTGGTGGCGGACCTTCAGACGCGATTATTATTTATCGCCAGATTAATGCACTTCGAAGCCACCAGCAGAAGATTGAACGTATTTCACATGCGGAATCCGCAAGCAAGACCCGTAATACGGGTGATACCAGTGCTTCACGCTCGCAGGACGATATCAATGCCGAACAATCGAAACGCAATACCCTGGAGGTCCTCTCCGCCGGGAGTGGCCGTTTCATTGCCGATATGGAAACCAGCTATAAGCCTATTATCGTTAGCGTCAAAGGCATTTGTGCTTCAGCGTGCTACTACGCCGTGTCCCCTGCTGACGCCATTTATGCAGATAGCAGCGCTCTGACCGGCTCGATCGGCGTACGAATGGATCACTGGAACCTGTCCCGCGTCATGGATACGGTCGGTGTTAAAAATGAGCCGCTCACAGCAGGGGAATTTAAAGCTGCACTCGACCCTTATCATCCGCTTTCCGAGGCCACCCGGGATTTTATGCAGAAGCAAATCCTGGATTCCATGCATGAAAAATTTATTTCGGACGTTGAGCAAGGCCGGGGTTACAAACTAATTAGCCGCCCGGAGGCAAATGCTGTCGCTCTGTATTCCGGCCGGGTATGGACAACGCAGCAAGCAATCCAGTACGGTCTCATCGACGGTGACCTGACACCAGTCGAGGTCCGTTCGCGTCTGTCTCAAATGTATTCGACCACTACATTCAAAACGTACAACGAGCCGCAACGATCGCTTCGCTCCGCGCTCGGTATGTTAATGAGCCTGTCAACCAACATCGAAACGCTGGCGGGCACAACCTCCCGGTTACTTGATTCTGTTCAGGCCACCAGCTATCCGACGGTGAAATAAGATGGACGTGATCCTGATGGCGTGGCGGGTGATAGCAATAAGTATTATTGCCCTGGTACTCATTGTGCTTTATTGCTTGATGGGATTCGTATCGTCAGCCATTGCTGAACGCAGGACGGCCAAGCAAATTGAAGCGTACCTTCCTGATGATGCAGAAGGCCTTCTGAGCGATTTAACTCTGCCGGTTAGTGCCACTGGCACCACGCAGATTGATCACGTCCTTATCGCCTCTCATGGGCTCTACGTCATCGAGCAGAAGAACTATGCTGGAAAGCTCTATGGGAAGCTGGATGAAAGCCACTGGCGAAAATGGAAATCGTCAGGGACACTAAAGTTACAAAACCCGTTCAGGCAAAACTACGGTCACATCAAGGCCATTCAGTCTACATTACGCGCCAGCGAACTGGAGTGTATCAATGTTGTCATCATTAACGGGCCCTGCAAGTTTGAAGGTGAGAAGCCAGACTGGCTTTGCATGGGTATGGGTGATTTTGTTCGGAAAGTCACTGAGCGGCGCCAGTTAACTGTATTCAAGCCTGAGGCAGTAAGTTATATCCGTGGGGAGCTGAAGTTAAAGAGAAAGCCTCCTGGCCTTTATACTGATCTGGACCATATCCACAACGTTACCACCAGATACAAAACAACTATGCGATTGGAGCAGCGTATTACCTATAACCTTTTGCGCTTTCTTCGGCATCTACCGGGTAAAATATTCGGTTCGACAAAGTAAAAAAAAGCCCTGCTAATTTATGCGGGGCTTTTTTATGGATTCAACACCGGAATATTTTGCCATGCTTCCTGCATAATTTGCATGACCTCCCCAATGGGTAGCGACGGCCATAAGACTGTGTCAGTCATGATTACGCCAACCGGCTCACATTCAATGGGAACCAGAATTAAAATCACACGAGTCCCTTTAACCTGATACGCAAGATTAACTACCGCCTGTCTGTAGGTTGCCAGAACACCAGAACCGTACTCCGCTGGTTTGCTGGCCCAGTTCCGTACCAGAGCATAAGCCTGCGGCATATAACGATTATCCAGAACGCCCTGTGGCCGACGAAAAGGCACAATATCATCGGAGCGGTAGATAGTAGTGGTGGTTACGTTGGCCGTTGTCATTATTAAACTCCTCCCGTCCAACCCTATTAAATCTGAATGAATAGGGTTCAACTAACAGTTCCTAGTCGTGAAAACTGGCTAGTGTAGCTAGAATTTTTGTTCCATTTGTTGAGCTTCAAAATCTCTCGTTGCCTTCAATAATGAAGCGCCACTGTAGTACTCCGGTTCAGTAATATCATCCTCTTTATTCAACCATTGCGAGGCTGATTCATTGCCTGTCTTAACTGTACTCACATCGCTGCCTTGGTATTTGGGCAACATTACGGCATCCACTTCTTGATAAACGCCATTGCGTTTCACCAGGATTTTAACCGCTTTCGCTTTGCTGCGTTTTTCGCGCACTTTATTAACCAGATACAGCACGACAATCCAGCCTACCAGTACGTAAAGAAAAGTATTCATAATGCCCTCCTTTGTATGTGTCCATTATACCAGGTTCCGTCCCAGCCCAAATAGGTTCGGTGCATGAAAAATAGACTTTCCCGCTTGAATCTGCAAATCACCTCCGGCGTGCCTTTGCTGCCCCGAGAGATATTTTCTTTCCGGATGCGTCTGACAGATTCAGAAAAGGTACTTTTCTGCACGACGGATTTAATTTAGATTCTCTGACTTCACGCCCCACCAGCCAGAGCCCACGGCCGCAACCTTTACGAAAAAAACCGTCAAAATTACCAATGTCGATAGCTCCCCACCAGCGGACGCCTGCGAACAGCATCAATCACCACCACCCCCACATCCGCCACCAGCGTCACCACCACCCCCACATCCACCATCACCGCCTGAGGTATCGGGGGTAAAGAAGGAACCATTTCCGTCGGCAATCCCCCCTCTCTTACTATCCTGCGTATACCGACGCCCTTCGGTCTGGGAATGGCAAAGTGCCTTTTTATTACGGGCTCTCAAAAATAGACAGCAGAAAAGACATACAACCACATAGAGGGTTAAAACAATATGGAGAATCATAAGCACCAGTGAAATCCTGTGAGTCATCGTTAATTGTCTGAGTATTTATATCAAAGTCCCTCGCGCTTAATTTTTGCTAGCACGTCCCTTTTCTCTCGATCGCGAATTAAGATGGCTCAGTTCAGTTACAGACGACACACCGCAGGCATCCGCCAGGCATATCTACACGCAGGTCGGGAGGTCACGACGATTTCTTTCCGGATGCAAGATACCTTTTCAGTTCCCCGGCGCCATCTCGGCACCGGGCGAAACCATCTGCATGCGGGTCAGACTTATACCACCAGCTGTGGGCCCCGGGCAGACCCAGACTCCCTTCCCCGTTTGCCAGCACTGACAGCTGAGTCCATAAAAAGAAACCCGGAGTTACCGGGTTCTTGTGCTGATCAGCTGGCCTTCAGTCCGTGGCTTTGCAGGTGGCTATTGAGCGCATCATAGGCATCGGGTTCATAATTCCAGTTACGCCAGATCAGCTGGCGATCGTGGTCGCGATGATTACGGATGGCAATCTGGAAATGGCCTGCTGGCTGGAGGTTTTCGATAAAGACGTTCTGGTAACCGGCGGCAACGGCGCGGGCTTGAGCCAGTGATAACGGTGATTCGTTGCTGAAAAATCCGCTCATGGGCATTTCCTTCATAATGGCCAGGCCTGAGCCTGGCACTGGGTGTCAGGCCACAAGGCGTTTCGCGAGTTTAACGAAGTGATCTTGGTTGTTGTAGAGCGGCATCTGATAGGCCCGGTCTGAAATAAACATCCGGATCTGGTCAAACGTCATGCCGCAGTTAAAGCCGGTTTCGCTGACATTAGCCCGGGGAAAATCGGCGCAAAATTCGTTTAACACCTTCTCATGGACAATGCCGATATTAAGGAGTCCGGCAGGTCCGTTATCACGGAAAGACACCACCCGGAATGCACCGTACCAGCCCGACTGGCAGAAGAAGGTAAACGCCTGGTTCGCAAGTCCGTTAAACAGCTCGTAACGCAGGCTGGCACTTAGCGATTGACTGTCCAAGCAGTACACACGGTTGATGAAGACGCCTGGGTCGATATTTGCAGGGGTCTGCCCGTAAGCAATACACGGCATAGGCATTTCCGCAGTGTCTTTGTTATCACCAATTACTTTATATTGGGTGGCGATGATATCCGCCAGCATTGATCCACCAAGTGTGTTAATTGCTGCGATGTCGTTAATCTGAATATTAAGATTTTTCATATTTCACCTCGTCGTTTTTTATTATTATTCCACAATCGGTTTCGTGGCTAATAACCTGAAGTGAAATATTTAATAAATAATTCAGTACGACAGACACAAGCCGGTTGACCGTTCAAAAATGTCCTGTAAATGAATACCACAGACATCCAGATTAAAGCGGACAAGCTCTGCTTCATTATTTGAAGTAGAAAATAAATAAAAATCAAATCCACCTGTATTATCATCTTTGAAAATTCTGAAGGAATTATTATCAACAGCGTCGGCCAGTTCAACGTGAACGCCATAGCGCACTTCACCGTCGTCAAACTGTGCAATTCGGCGCACAGATTTAAGACGGACAAATTTCGACAGCTGCAGCTCGGGCGCCTGGCAAAACGT
>NZ_JACARU010000010.1:0-123284 GCF_013386425.1 Cedecea sp. P7760
CTCTTATTTAATTCGGCGAGGAGATACTAACAAAGCATTATAGAGTAAAAATTGATGTGGATCATATCTCGCCAAGCTAATAGGCACTGAAAAAGCAGGTCTTTATCTGTTTTTCAGCATAACTAATTGATTATACATGAAAAAATAAATTTTAATATTTATAGATAAAATTGAATCCAGCCCGTTCCTCGCACAAAAATGGTTAATTACAATGGGGTATTTTTATATTTCGATAACATTATTTCCGTTGTCGATAAATAATCATTTACCCTAAATTAACCAAAAGATTACATAGTAAAATATTATTGTTGCAATAATAAAATGGGGCGCAAAAAGCGCCCCACAATATAGCTCAGACCCGGTGCAGTGCGCACCTGTAAGTTGTCAGTAAATCACTTTACCTGCCAATATTTGGCTTTGGCACGCTGTAATTTTTCGTAAGCCTGCAACAAAGCCTGATGCGCCGGGAAGGCTTTCAGGTCTTTGTCGACCGGCTGCAGGCCGTAGAACGCTGCTTCACCGCTCAGCGCTGCGCTTGCGGCATCCACGGCTTCTGCACCGTACATGCGTACAAATGCGTTCAGGTATTGCAGTGGCTGGCGTTCTTCTTCCTGCGACAGCAGCAGCAGAGTCTGCAGGCAGCGGTAGTAGTTAGCGCGCTCCGGGCTAAAGATGGAGGCGTTAAACTCCATGGTCCACTCGGTCCAGATCAGCGCCTGCTCAAGGTCACCGCCGGCGAGCGCCAGCATGGCTTTCAGCTCGCCAATACGCAGCGTGTACCAGCCGTTATCTTTCCCGGTTGCCAGACCAAGTAATTCGCGCACGCGGGTGAAGTCATCGTGGCCTTCATCGTCCAGTTGAGAAATCAGATCCAGGTAGTCCTGCTGTTCCCATTCGCTGTCCGGCAGGGCAAGTATAGTTTCACGCAGGTGGCTGCCCATGCTGTTGTTGGCCAGCAGCAGGTCTTCTGCCGGATAAATATCTGACATGCCCGGGACGATAATACGGCAAGCGTAGACATCCAGGTGTTCGTAATCGGCGATATACACTTCTTTATCTTCAGACTTGAAGATAGCCATCAGCGTGGCGAATTCTTCTTCTGTTGTGCCGGCGAAGCTCCAGTCAGCAAACGGATAGTCCGCATCCTGCTTGAACATGTCCCAGGAGATCAGGCCGCTGGAATCAATGAAGTGAGTTTCCAGGTTAGCGTGTTCGGCCACCTCTTCATCATCGAAGGTTGGAGGCGTAAAGACATCCAGATCTTTCAGGCCACGGCCCTGCAGCAGCTCGGTAACGGTACGCTCCAGCGCTACGCCAAAATCAGGGTGTGCGCCAAATGAAGCAAAACAGGTTCCGTTTGCCGGGTTAAACAGCACCACGCAGATAACAGGGTATTTGCCGCCCAGAGAGCCGTCGTAAGCGAAGATAGGGAAACCTTCGTCTTCAAGCGTCTTAATGGATTCCACGACGCCAGGGTAGCGCGCCAGCACCTCTTGCGGGATTTCCGGCAGGCTGATGCTTTCGGCGATGATGCGGTTCTTAATATGACGCTCAAAGACCTCAGAGAGACCCTGGACGCGAGCTTCATTCGCCGTGTTACCCGCGGACATGCCGTTGGAAACATACAGATTGCCAATGATGTTCATTGGGATATAAACGGTTTGCAGATCTGACTGGCGGGTAAACGGCAGGGCACAGATACCGCGCTCTTCATTGCCGGACTGCAGATCGATAAGCATCCCCGCACCAACTTCATTCTCCGGATCGTAGAAAGCACGCAGGCGATCGTCGAGGATACCTTCAGGGAGTTGATCGTCTTCCGGCAGTGGGAACCACTTCTCATTCGGGTAATGAACGAATGGGCCGTTAGCGATGGTGTCGCCCAACCAGAAGTCCGCGAAGAAATAGTTAGTCGACAGACGTTCAAAATATTCACCCAGCGCGGATGCCAGCGCGGCTTTTTTGGTCGCGCCTTTGCCGTTGGTGAAGCACAGAGCGCTGTCTTTGTCGCGAATATGCACTGACCAAACGTTCGGTACCGGGTTAAGCCAGGAGGCTTCTTCGATATTGAAACCGAGGTCGGTCAGCTTTTTCTGGAAGCGGGCGATGGAGTCTTCCAGGGCGGCATCTTTGCCGGGGATAAATGTCTGGGTCATGGGGTTCACTTTAATGGTACGCGAAACGCGCAATGATACGGGTTTTACCGGTAGGACGCTATCTTCCGCCCGGCGCAGGCGACGCTAGCATAGCAGGCTCTGTGGCATTGCTGTAACCCGGTGAGGATGTGGTTTTTGGGTCTTACCGCCGGAAATCGGGCAATTTTTTCACCTGCCGGGAGATTGTGTTGTGTGATTTTGCGCACATTACTTCCCCGCACGGGATTAACCGTTGCAACACTGCGCCGCTGAATGATAAAACCGATAATGTAATAAAAACTTATTGCTCGAGGCGTGGTGAGGGGAAATGACACAGGTATACAATTTTAGTTCTGGTCCGGCAATGTTACCGGCTGAAGTACTTCGTCGTGCACAACAGGAGCTGTGCGACTGGCACGGTCTGGGCACTTCCGTAATGGAAATTAGCCACCGTGGCAAAGAGTTTATTCAGGTCGCGGAAGAGGCGGAAAAAGATTTTCGCGATCTGCTGCAAATCCCCTCCAACTATAAAGTTTTATTCTGCCACGGCGGCGGCCGCGGTCAGTTTGCTGGCGTACCGTTGAATATCCTCGGGGACAAAACCAGCGCGGATTACATCGACGGCGGCTACTGGGCGAACAGCGCGATAAAAGAAGCGAAAAAATACTGTCAGCCTGTTGCTCACGACGTGAAAATCACCGTGGACGGCAAGCGCGCCATCAAGCCGATGAGCGAGTGGCAGGTTTCTGACAACAGCGCGTTTCTGCACTATTGCCCGAATGAGACCATCGACGGCATCTCCATCGACGAAACGCCTGATTTTGGCGATACCGTAGTTGCCGCTGACTTCTCTTCCACCATTCTTTCTCGTCCTATCGACGTTAGCCGCTTCGGCGTGATTTATGCCGGTGCGCAGAAAAACATTGGTCCGGCTGGCCTGACGCTGGTTGTGGTGCGTGAAGACCTGCTGGGTAAAGCGCATAAAGCATGCCCGTCAATCATCGATTACACCGTGCTGAACGACAACGATTCCATGTTCAACACACCGCCAACCTTCGCATGGTATCTCGCGGGGCTGGTCTTCAAATGGCTGAAAGAGCAGGGTGGCGTGGCCGCAATGGATCGTATTAATCAGGCCAAAGCCGAGCTGCTGTATGGCGTGATTGATAACAGCGATTTCTATCGTAACGACGTGGCCGCTTCTAACCGTTCCCGGATGAACGTGCCGTTCCAGCTGGCAGATAGCGCGCTGGATAAAGTGTTCCTCGAAGAGTCCTTTGCGGCAGGCCTGCATTCGCTGAAAGGCCATCGTGTCGTAGGCGGCATGCGTGCCTCTATCTATAACGCCATGCCGCTTGATGGCGTAAAAGCGCTGACGGACTTCATGGTTGAGTTCGAACGCCGCCACGGTTAATGATTGCACTAGTATTTCGCCCCGCGGCTCGCCTGCGGGGTTTTTATTCTGTTTGAGTTGAGAGTATTTTTCCCATGCTGGAATCCCTGACGTTACAACCCATCGCGCTGGTCGACGGCACCATTAATCTGCCTGGTTCAAAAAGCGTTTCTAACCGTGCTCTGCTGTTGGCCGCGCTAGCCAAAGGGACGACGGTGCTGACCAATCTGCTGGATAGCGATGATGTCCGCCATATGCTTAACGCGCTGAAGGCGCTGGGCGTTAGCTATACGCTTTCGGCGGATCGCACCCGTTGTGAAGTCACCGGCGTGGCTGGGCCTTTGCAGGCAGAAGGCGAGCTTGAGCTCTTTTTAGGCAATGCGGGTACGGCAATGCGTCCTCTGGCCGCAGCGCTGTGCCTCGGCAGCAATAACATTGTGCTGACCGGCGAGCCGCGCATGAAAGAGCGTCCGATTGGTCACCTTGTTGATGCGCTGCGTCAGGGCGGGGCGGAGATTGATTATCTCGAGCAAGAGAATTACCCGCCGCTGCGCCTGCGTGGGGGCTTCAACGGCGGCAAGGTTGAGGTCGATGGCAGCGTGTCCAGCCAGTTCCTGACCGCGCTGCTGATGACGGCTCCTCTGGCGCCAAACGACACCGAAATCACTATTAAAGGCGAGCTGGTATCTAAACCTTATATTGATATCACGCTGCACCTGATGAAAACCTTTGGCGTCGAGGTGGAAAACCGCGACTACCGCAGCTTTGTCATCCGTGGTGCGCAGGAATATCAGTCGCCGGGAGCTTACCTGGTTGAAGGCGATGCCTCATCTGCCTCTTACTTCCTGGCTGCAGGTGCGGTTAAAGGCGGCGTGGTGAAGGTGACCGGCATTGGCCGTAACAGCGTTCAGGGCGATATCCGTTTTGCCGACGTACTGGAAAAGATGGGGGCGAAAGTGACCTGGGGCGATGACTTCATTAGCTGCGAGCGCGGCGAGCTGAACGCCATCGATATGGACATGAACCATATCCCTGATGCGGCAATGACTATTGCGACAGCGGCGCTGTTTGCTAAGGGCACGACCACGTTACGTAATATCTATAACTGGCGAGTAAAAGAGACCGATCGTCTTAGCGCGATGGCTACTGAACTACGAAAAGTGGGCGCAGAAGTCGAAGAGGGTGAGGATTATATTACCGTTACGCCTCCGGCTAAGCTGACGTTTGCTGAGATAGGTACCTATAACGATCACCGTATGGCGATGTGTTTCTCGCTGGTGGCTCTGTCCGATACGCCGGTGACTATCCTTGATCCTGGCTGTACGGCAAAAACTTTCCCTGACTACTTCGAGCAGCTGGCGCGTATCAGTACTCCGGCATAATCCCCTAAGAAACCGCATCACCTGATGCGGTTTTTCCGATCTCTACGATTCCTTACAACGCACGTTGCGCAATTCTTCTACACTCAGCCTGATTCCCGAGGATATTTGCCCGGAAAGATAACAGTCCTGGCGGTTGCGGCGTATAATGCGCGGCGTTTACAACCCGCGAATCCAGCGATAGAGGAGAAAACGATGACGGCATCCGCCCCGGTAATAACGATTGATGGCCCAAGTGGCGCCGGTAAAGGCACGCTTTGTAAGGCGATGGCCGAAGCGTTGCAGTGGCATCTGCTGGACTCTGGTGCGATTTATCGCGTCCTGGCGCTGGCCGCGCTGCATCACCATGTTGATGTCGCTTCCGAAGATGCGCTGGTTCCTCTTGCTGCACATCTGGACGTTCGTTTTGTCTCCACCGACGGCAATCTGGAAGTGATCCTTGAAGGGGAAGATGTGAGCGGTGAAATCCGCACTCAGGAAGTGGCAAACGCCGCCTCTCAGGTCGCCGCGTTCCCGCGCGTCCGCGAAGCTCTGCTGCGCCGCCAGCGCGCTTTCCGCGAAGCGCCGGGCCTGATTGCCGATGGCCGTGATATGGGCACCGTGGTGTTCCCGGATGCGCCAGTGAAAATTTTCCTTGATGCTTCCTCCGAAGAGCGTGCCCACAGGCGCATGCTACAGTTGCAGGAGAAGGGCTTTAGTGTTAACTTTGACCGCCTTTTGGCCGAGATAAAGGAACGCGACGATCGCGACCGCAATCGCTCTGTAGCGCCGCTGGTACCCGCTGCCGATGCTTTAGTACTGGATTCCACCAGTATGAGTATTGAGCAAGTGATTGAAAAAGCGCTACAATACGCCCGCCAAAAGCTGGCTGTTGCCTGATAAAGGCAGACAAGCCTCAGAATTAGTAGTACCCCCGCTGCAACGGAGTGTGAGCGGGTATGTAAAACAACCCCATCCGGCATGAGGCCAGATGGACGTTAATCTAACTTTTGAAGATTAAACATGACTGAATCTTTTGCTCAACTATTTGAAGAATCCCTTAAAACAATCGAAACCCGTCCGGGTTCCATCGTTCGTGGTGTTGTTGTTGCTATCGACAAAGACGTCGTTCTGGTTGATGCGGGCCTGAAATCTGAATCTGCAATCCCTGCAGAGCAGTTCAAAAACGCAGCCGGCGAACTGGAAATTCAGGTTGGCGACGAAGTTGACGTTGCACTGGACGCAGTAGAAGACGGCTTCGGTGAAACCCTGCTGTCCCGTGAGAAAGCTAAACGTCACGAAGCTTGGATCACGCTGGAAAAAGCTTACGAAGAAGCTGAAACTGTGGTCGGTGTTATTAACGGCAAAGTTAAAGGTGGCTTCACTGTTGAGCTGAACGGTATTCGTGCGTTCCTGCCAGGTTCCCTGGTTGACGTGCGTCCAGTTCGCGACACGCTGCACCTGGAAGGCAAAGAGCTTGAGTTCAAAGTTATCAAGCTTGACCAGAAGCGCAACAACGTTGTTGTTTCCCGTCGTGCGGTAATCGAGTCTGAGAACAGCGCAGAGCGCGATCAGCTGCTTGAAAACCTGCAAGAAGGCATGGAAGTTAAAGGTATCGTTAAGAACCTCACTGACTACGGCGCATTCGTTGACCTGGGTGGCGTTGATGGCCTGCTGCACATCACCGATATGGCATGGAAACGCGTTAAGCATCCAAGCGAAATCGTGAATGTTGGCGACGAAATCACCGTTAAAGTGCTGAAGTTCGACCGCGAGCGTACTCGTGTTTCCCTCGGCCTGAAACAGCTGGGCGAAGATCCATGGGTCGCTATCGCTAAGCGTTATCCAGAAGGTACCAAACTGACTGGTCGCGTGACCAACCTGACCGACTACGGCTGCTTCGTTGAAATCGAAGAAGGCGTTGAAGGCCTGGTTCACGTTTCCGAAATGGATTGGACCAACAAAAACATCCACCCATCCAAAGTTGTTAACGTTGGTGATGTAGTGGAAGTTATGGTTCTGGATATCGACGAAGAACGTCGTCGTATCTCCCTGGGTCTGAAGCAGTGCAAAAACAACCCATGGCAGCAGTTCGCTGAGACCCACAACAAAGGCGATCGCGTTGAAGGTAAAATCAAGTCTATCACTGACTTCGGTATCTTCATCGGCCTGGACGGCGGCATCGACGGCCTGGTTCACCTGTCTGACATCTCCTGGAACGTTGCAGGCGAAGAAGCAGTTCGTGAATACAAAAAAGGCGACGAAATTGCAGCCGTTGTTCTGCAGGTTGACGCAGAGCGTGAGCGTATCTCCCTGGGCGTTAAACAGCTCGCAGAAGATCCGTTCAACAACTACGTTGCGCTGAACAAGAAAGGCACTATCGTTACTGGTAAAGTAACGGCAGTTGACGCGAAAGGTGCTACAGTTGAATTAGCAGACGGCGTAGAAGGCTACCTGCGTGCTTCTGAAGCTTCCCGTGACCGCGTTGAAGATGCAACTCTGGTTCTGAACGTTGGCGACGATGTTGAAGCTAAATTCACCGGCGTTGATCGTAAAAACCGTGTAGTGAGCCTGTCTGTTCGTGCTAAAGACGAAGCTGACGAGAAAGATGCAATCGCGACTGTTAACAACAAACAGGAAGAAAGCAACTTCTCTAACGCAATGGCTGAAGCATTCAAAGCAGCTAAAGGCGAGTAATCGTCCGAGCGTTGTATCCCGGCTTCTGCCAGGGTATAAAATCAGGGCGGCTTCGGCCGCCCTTGTTCGATTGAGAGCTGTAAGCTAATTTTCCTGAATGGAAACCGGAGGAATCATGACCAAGTCAGAATTGATCGAAAGACTTGCAACCCAGCAATCTCACATCCCTGCAAAAGCGGTAGAAGATGCGGTGAAAGAAATGCTGGAGCATATGGCCTCTACGCTCGCCGAGGGTGAACGTATTGAAATCCGGGGTTTCGGCAGTTTCTCCTTACACTATCGCGCTCCTCGCACCGGACGTAACCCAAAAACCGGCGACAAAGTGGATCTGGAAGGTAAATACGTTCCGCACTTTAAGCCAGGTAAAGAGTTGCGTGACCGCGCCAATATTTATGGCTAATTCTTTAGATTTAGCAGAAATGGCACCTCATATGAGGTGCCATTTTTTTTGCCTGTACCGCTATTTTGCGAGCCGTTATCCACAACGGCAGCGCAACGTTGTTTACCTGGCGTAAGTTGCCCAACCTATCTCGTGTTCTCCTGATAACTTTCTGACTCTACAACAAGACTGGTGCACACTGCCTGCAACAAGGAGGTGGATGTGTTTTCAATACCCGCGGTTGCCGGCGCCGTTCTGTTTAGTTCTCTTCCTCTGCTATGGCTACCGGTTATCCCGGAAAGAGATGGCATTCTTTTACTTCTGGCTATTGCACTGGGGTTGGCCGGAATGTTTGGTCGCCTGCGCTGGGTACGTTATCTGGTGCTGTACCTTCTATTACTGAGCTGGAGCCTTCTGGCCGCGAGGCAAATGCTGGACGCGTTTGCTGATTTTGGGCAAAAACCGCTGACTGCCCAGGTGAGAATTACGCGCAGCGATGGTGAAAAACGGCATGAGATACAGATAGTGAAGCTGGACCAGCGCTATCTGTTTCCTGCGCCTGGCGTAGTATTAAGAAATAGCAATCTGCCTGAGTCCGCCTGCGAAGGGCAGATCTGGCAGATGACGCTAAGGCTTCGCCCGGTTCATTCGCAGCTTAACGAGGGTGGTTTTAATGGTCAGCGTTACGCGCTTTCACAGCTTCTGCCGTTTAACGGCAGCGTGCTGAAGGCCAACCTCTTATCCGAACGCTGTAATCTTCGCGGGAAATGGCTACAGCGAGCCAAAAACGCCACTGCGCATCTGCCATGGCAGGGCGTCATTATTGCCCTGGGGTTTGGTGAGCGGATAGACGTTAGCGATGATGTCAAAAAAATTATGCGTTACACCGGCACCGCGCATCTCATGGCAATTTCTGGCTTGCACATTGCGTTAGCCGGGGGCATTGGCTGGCTGTTTGCGCGGGCGCTACAGTTTTGCCTACCGACCTTCCTGATCGGCTATCGTTTTCCCCTGTTAATGAGCTTTAGCATCGCGCTATTTTATACCTGGCTGTCGGGCATGAATCCTCCTGCCGTAAGAACCCTGGTCGGTATGGGGATCTGGCTGGTGCTACGTCTTAGCGGCAGAAAGTGGTCCTCGTGGGAAGTCCTGCTTTGCTGTGTGGCCGGCATTGTGTTTAGTGAACCGCTGGCTATTTTGGCGGAGAGTTTTTGGCTGTCTGCTCTTGCGGTCTGCGGGCTTATCTTTTGGTATCAGTGGGTGCCGCTGCCGCGTATGGCCATCAATCGCTGGCTTCGGCCTTTTGTCGATCTGCTTTACCTACAAACGGGCGTCACGTTACTGCTTATTCCACTTCAGGTGGTTTTATTTCACGGCGTAAGCCTGACCTCGCTGGCAGCCAATCTCTTCGCCGTGCCTTTGATTACGTTCGTTAGCGTTCCTTTGATACTGGCTGGAATGGTATTTGGGGAGTTACCGGGGATTGGCGAGTGGATTTGGTCTCTGGCGGATAAATCGCTGGCAGGCGTATTTGCACTTTTGGTCGGTTTACCTCAAGGCTGGAGGGAGGTGGATCGCCGCTATCAATTTTTGGCGTTCATTGCCTGGTGGGCCGTGATGGTGTGGCGGACAGGCGTTTGGCGAAGTTCTTCTGTGACGGTGGCAACGGTGCTGCTTTTAATGACGTTTCCTTTTTGGCGTAAAAACGATGCCAATAGCTGGGCCGTTCATATGCTTGATGTCGGGCATGGACTCGCGGTTGTTATCGAACGAGAAGGGAAGGCATTACTTTACGACACGGGAAATGCATGGCCAGGCGGTGATGCGGCAAGAGCCGTGATTATTCCGTGGTTAAAATGGCGTAACCTGCAGCCTGAGCAGGTGATTGTCAGCCACGAACATCTTGACCATATTGGCGGACTAAAAAGCCTTCAGCAGCAGTGGCCGGCGCTAAGTATTCGTAGCCCTTTGCGCTGGAAAGGGCATGAACGCTGTTTTCGCCCCCAACAATGGCAGTGGCAGGGGATTCAGTTCGATGTTCTGTGGCCACCGGAAGGGTATGAGGGAACCGGAAATTATCGCTCCTGCGTAGTGAAGGTCAGCCTGGGTGGCTTTAGCCTGTTGCTGACGGGAGATATAGAGGCAAGTGCAGAATTGGCTATGCTAAGAAAGCGCTGGCAAACGTTAACAGCCGATGTTTTGCAGGTTCCTCATCACGGAAGCCGAACATCATCCAGCGGGCCGCTGCTCCGGGCGGTGTCCGGTAGCGTGGCGCTGGCTTCAACTTCGCGCTATAACGCCTGGAGGTTACCGTCGCCAAAGATAATCGATCTCTACCGAAAATACGGTTATCAATGGCACGACACCGCGCAGTCGGGGCAGCTGACAATTGAAATAAAGGGTGATAAATGGCAAATCTCTGGCTTTAGAGAACAAATATTGCGCCGTTGGTATCATCAGTGGTTTGGCGTCACCCGTGATAATGGGTAGAATATGCGGCTATTTCATAAAAGGCTGGTTCGACTTAATGCAGAACGATAAAGATCTCTCCACGTGGCAGACTTTCCGCCGGCTCTGGCCGATGATATCCCCATTTAGAACGGGTCTGATTGTGGCTGGGATTGCGTTAATCCTTAATGCTGCGAGCGATACCTACATGCTTTCGCTGCTTAAACCATTACTGGATGATGGTTTTGGTAAAACGGACTCGTCAGTGCTGATATGGATGCCGCTGGCCGTTATTGCCCTGATGGTGCTGCGTGGCATCACAAGCTATGTCTCCAGCTACTGCATTTCATGGGTATCGGGAATGGTGGTCATGAACATGCGTCGTCGTCTGTTCAGCCATATGATGGGCATGCCTGTCGCCTTCTTCGATCAGCAATCTACGGGGACGCTGCTGTCGCGCATTACCTACGATTCCGAACAGGTGGCTTCTTCTTCCTCAAGCGCGCTGATAACCGTGGTGCGTGAAGGCGCCTCTATCATCGGCCTGTTTGTGCTGATGTTCTGGTACAGCTGGCAGCTGTCGGTGATTTTAATCGTGCTGGCCCCAATCGTCTCGTTTGCTATTCGCTTTGTTTCTAAGCGCTTCCGCAATATCAGTAAAAATATGCAAAACACCATGGGGCAGGTAACAACCAGCGCCGAGCAGATGCTGAAGGGCCATAAAGAAGTGCTCATCTTCGGCGGCCAGCAGGTGGAAACCGATCGCTTCGACAAGGTCAGCAACCGCATGCGTAACCAGGGGATGAAGCTGGTTTCTGCTTCCTCTATTTCTGACCCGATTATTCAGCTGATTGCTTCATTCGCTTTAGCCTTTGTGCTGTATGCCGCAAGCTTCCCAAGCGTGATGGAAACGCTCACTGCAGGGACCATCACGGTCGTCTTCTCTTCCATGATTGCGCTGATGCGCCCGCTGAAGTCGCTGACTAACGTTAACGCCCAGTTCCAGCGCGGAATGGCCGCCTGCCAGACGCTGTTCTCTATCCTCGATTCCGAGCAGGAAAAAGACAGTGGCAAACTGGTTATCGAACGCTCTAAAGGCGATGTTGAATTCCGCGATGTTACTTTCACCTATCCAGGGCGTGATGTTCCTGCCCTGCGTGACATCAACCTGATCATTCCAGCAGGCAAAACCGTTGCTCTGGTTGGGCGTTCTGGCTCCGGTAAATCGACGATTGCCAGCCTGATCACCCGTTTCTACGAGCAGGAAAAAGGCAGTATTCTGATTGATGGTCAGGACATCCGCGAGTATACCCTTGCCTCGCTGCGTAACCAGGTTGCGTTAGTCTCCCAGAACGTTCATCTGTTCAATGACACTATCGCCAATAACATTGCCTACGCTCGCACCGAGCAGTTTTCGCGCGAAGATATCGAAAAGGCCGCACGTATGGCCTACGCCATGGACTTCATCAGCAAGATGGATAACGGGCTTGATACCGTGATTGGTGAAAACGGCGTGCTGCTTTCCGGCGGTCAGCGCCAGCGTATCGCTATCGCCCGTGCGCTGCTGCGTGATAGCCCAATCCTGATCCTTGATGAAGCGACCTCTGCGCTTGATACCGAGTCCGAACGCGCTATTCAGGCCGCTTTGGATGAACTGCAGAAAAACCGTACTTCACTGGTTATCGCCCACCGTCTGTCCACTATCGAGCAGGCGGACGAAATCGTGGTGGTGGAAGATGGCCGAATCGTTGAGCGTGGCCCTCACCAGGCGCTGCTGGCTCATCGCGGGGTTTACGCCCAGCTGCATAAGATGCAATTCGGCGAATGATAGAGCGTATCTGGTCGGGAAAATCGCCTCTCTACCTGCTGCTGTTGCCGCTTTCCTGGCTGTATGGCCT
Source organism: Cedecea sp. P7760 (assembly GCF_013386425.1). NCBI lineage: Bacteria > Pseudomonadati > Pseudomonadota > Gammaproteobacteria > Enterobacterales > Enterobacteriaceae > Cedecea > Cedecea sp. P7760. The sequence continues at coordinate 12,309 of NZ_JACARU010000010.1, forward strand.
GGTCAGCGGCGCTATCCGCCTGTCTTATCGCATAGGCTTGCGTACCTCCTGGCGTGCTCCGGTGCCTGTTGTTGTGGTTGGGAACCTGACGGCGGGCGGCAACGGAAAAACGCCGGTCGTCATCTGGCTTGTAGAGCAACTGCAGCAGCGTGGCGTTCGCGTGGGCGTGGTGTCTCGTGGTTACGGTGGCAAAGCCGCCGCTTATCCTCTGGTGCTTAACGCACAAACTACACCTTTTGAAGCCGGAGATGAGCCAGTGCTTATCTTCCAGCGTACCGGTGCGCCCGTCGCCGTTGCCCCAAAACGCAGCGAGGCTGTGAAAGCCTTGCTGAAGTCTGCGGCTCCGCAAATTATTATCACCGACGATGGTTTGCAGCATTACGCCCTGGCTCGTGATAAAGAAATTGTTGTTATCGACGGCGTACGTCGTTTTGGTAACGGCTGGTGGTTACCCGCAGGGCCAATGCGCGAAAGAGCGGGGCGCCTGCGCAGCGTAGATGCCGTTATCGTTAACGGCGGTGAATCTCTGGCTGGTGAAATTGCCATGCGTCTTAAACCAGGGCTTGCCATTAACGTTCTCAGCGGTGAGCGTCGCCCGTTGGCGGATTTCAGCGACGTTGTGGCTATGGCCGGTATCGGCCATCCACCGCGTTTCTTTGCTACGCTGGAACAGGCCGGCATCACGCCGGTAAAAACCGTTGCGCTGGCCGATCACCAGGCGATTACCGAACAGGATATGCTGAATATTGCGCCGGCTAACCAAACGGTAATGATGACGGAAAAAGATGCGGTGAAATGCCGTGCCTTCGCCGAAGGGCATGCAAACTGGTGGTATTTGCCGGTTGATGCGCAGCTAGATTCACCCCTCGCTGAAACGCTGCTCAAGGAGTTATTGGGGCTGGTGCGTTAGTTTTGCGGCACCGGTTATTTGTTCGCTGATTACAGGTGTGCCATGACCGTTGTGCAACTTTCATTACGAGCAGCCCGGAATCTGCACCTTGCGGCCCAGGGGCTGCTGCAAAAACCTCGCCGCCGGGCGCGTCCCTCTGACGTTGCCGACGCTATCTCCCGCATGTCGCTGCTCCAGATTGATACCATCAATATCGTAGCCCGCAGTCCGTATCTGGTGTTATTCAGCCGCCTTGGGCACTTTGAACCCGGCTGGTTAGACGGGGCGCTGGCAAACGGCGAGCTGATTGAATACTGGGCCCATGAAGCCTGTTTCCTGCCGAAAAAAGATTTTTCGCTTATCCGCCACCGAATGCTGAGCCCTGAAAACATGGGTTGGAAATACCGTCCTGAGTGGATGAAAGAGCATGCGGAAGACATCAGGCAGTTACTCGCTTATATCGCAGAGAACGGCCCTGTACGCTCCGCCGACTTTGAACATCCGCGTAAAGGCGCAGGCGGCTGGTGGGAATGGAAGCCGCAGAAAAAACACCTCGAAGGGCTGTTTACCGCCGGGGAGGTTATGGTTACCGGGCGGCGAAACTTCCAGCGCGTTTATGATTTAACCCATCGGGTTATGCCGCACTGGGACGATGCCCTGCATCTTGTTAGCCAAGCTGAGGCTGAGCGACAGATGCTTGAAAACAGCGCCCGTAGCTTAGGGATCTTTCGCCCTGAATGGCTGGCGGATTACTATCGACTGAAAAATCTGGCCTTAAAGCCCCTGGTTGAAGCCTGGCTCTTATCGGGCAATGTTATTCGCGTTCAGGTTGATAAGCTGGGCGAGATGCTGGTGCATCATTCGCTGTTGCCACAGCTGGAGAAAGCGCAGCAAAATCAGCTTAATGCCACCCACAGCGCGGTGCTGTCACCGTTTGACCCGGTGGTTTGGGATCGCCGCAGAGCCGAGGCGCTGTTTAACTTTTCTTACCGCCTCGAATGTTATACCCCCGCGGAAAAACGCCGCTATGGCTACTTTGTTCTGCCGCTGCTGCATAAAGGTGTGCTGGTTGGCAGGATGGATGCCAAAATGCACCGCAAACAGGGCGAACTGGAGGTGATAAGCCTCTACCTTGAAGAGGGCATTAAGGTGACAGATTCTTTGCAGGCAGGCCTGCGTGGCGCGCTGAGCGATTTTGCACGCTGGCAATCGGCTACGCAGCTTACCTTCGGCGTCCTGCCTGCAGAACTGAGAGAAAGCTGGGGAACAGGCTGGGAAATGGCCCCGGCGGGCTAGTCATTTATGCTATTCTGGTGCCGTTGATGGCACTCATCTGGAGTAATTATGGAAAGTCGTTTACTTGAAATCATTGCCTGCCCGGTCTGTAACGGCAAGCTCTACTATAATCAGGAAAAGCAAGAACTTATCTGCAAGCCGGATGGCCTGGCCTACCCGCTGCGTGACGGTATTCCCGTTTTGCTGGAAAGTGAAGCCCGTACGCTGACTTCAGACGAGACCAATCCATGAGTTTTGTCGCCATTATTCCCGCACGCTATGCGTCCACGCGCCTGCCGGGTAAACCTTTAAAAGACATCAACGGTAAAGCGATGGTCCTGCATGTGCTGGATCGCGCTCGTGAATCCGGCGCTGAGCGTATTATCGTCGCGACCGATCATCCGGAAGTTGCTCGCGTTGTCGAAGCGGCAGGTGGAGAAGTTTGCCTGACCAGCCCCGATCACCAGTCCGGAACCGAACGTCTGGCTGAGGTTATCGAGAAATGTGGTTTCAGCGATGACACGGTTATTGTGAACGTGCAGGGTGACGAGCCAATGATCCCGCCGGTGATTATTCAGCAGGTTGCGAACAACGTCGCTAACAGTAAAGCCGGTATGGCGACGCTTGCGGTGCCAATTGAATCAGCGGAAGAAGCGTTTAACCCAAATGCGGTTAAGGTCGTCATGGATGCGCAGGGTTATGCGCTCTATTTTTCACGCGCCACCATTCCCTGGGATCGTGAACGCTTTGCCGCTTCCCGCGAACAGATTGGCGATACCTTCCTGCGTCACATCGGCATTTATGGCTACCGCGCCGGTTTTATCCGCCGCTATGTCAGCTGGGAGCCGAGCCAGCTCGAGCAAATCGAAATGCTTGAGCAGCTTCGCGTCTTGTGGAACGGCGAAAAAATTCACGTTGCCGTGGCGAAAGCCATCCCAAGTATTGGCGTGGATACCCCGGAAGATCTGGAGCGCGTTCGTCTCGCGATGCGTTAATTCACCTTCTGCGCGAAGCATAAAACCGGCTAAACAGGCCGGTTTTTCTTTTTCTGAAATCCAGTTGATCTGGAGTGGTGACAACTTCGCCTGGTGCGCTCATTATTAAATCAACAGTATTACCAGGGGAAATCGGTATGGAATTGCTGCGTAAGGAGTTAAGCCATCTGCTGGGTGAGAAGCTAAGCCGTATTGAGTGCATTAGCGAGCATGCGGAAACTGCGCTTTGGTCGCTCTACGACAGCGGCGGTCATGCCATGCCGTTACTGGCTAAAAGCTTTACCTCGCCGGGCCTGGCGGCACAGCTGGCGTGGAAAATGTCGATGCTGGCGCGTTCCGGTACGGTGAGAATGCCGGTGGTTTACGGCGTGCTCACTCACGAAGAACATCCTGGACCGGATGTTCTGCTGATGGAGCGTCTGCGCGGCGTTCCCGGCGAAGCACCAACCCGCACGCCCAATCGCTGGGAGCAGCTGAAAGATCAGATTGTTGAAGGCCTGCTTGCCTGGCATCGCGTGGACAGCAGCGGCTGTGTAGGCAATGTGGACAGTACACAGGAAAATATCTGGCCGCACTGGTATCGCCAGCGGGTAGAGGTGCTCTGGAGCACGCTCAATCAGTACCAGAACACGGGGTTAACGATGCAGGATAAACGCATCCTGTTTCGCACCCGCGAGTGCCTGCCGCGAATGTTCGAGGATTTTAGCGATAATTGCGTGCTGATCCACGGCAACTTCTCCCTTCGCAGCATGCTCAAGGATTCGCGTAGCGATCAGCTGCTGGCGATGGTGAACCCCGGCGTGATGCTATGGGCTCCGCGGGAATATGAACTGTTTCGCCTCGCTGAGCCGGGCCAGGCCGAGGGTTTGCTTTGGCACTACCTGCAGCGCGCGCCGGTAGCCGAGTCTTTCCTGTGGCGGCGCTGGCTGTATGTATTGTGGGATGAGGTGGCTCAGCTGTTGCAAACCGGCCGTTTGAACCGGCCGGTCTTTGATAATGCGTCGAAATCGCTACTGCCCTGGCTCTCCTGAGGAGCCTTTCAGCCATTGCCAGATGCGTCCCAGCGTTTCATAGCCCACGCGCTCGCTGTGCATCAGCCATACCGAGTCGGGGATAGCCTTCTCCCACGGATTAAGCGGAGAGGTTATCGCCAGCTGATTGGCCGGTGCCGGGAGCGGATGTAGCCCGGCTCGGGTGAAGAAGATCATCGCGCGTGGAAGATGCGAAGCGGATGTCACTAGGATAAACGGCTGCTGGCCTATCAGCTTCGCCACGGCGTGCGCTTCCTCTTCAGTATCTTTGGGGGAATCGAGGGTGATGATGTCCTCTCTGGAAATCCCAAGACTTTCCGCAACCCTGGCACCGGCCTCCGCCGTGCTAACGGCATTGGTCATCGCCCTGGCTCCGGTAAAGATAAGTTTTGCCCCTGGATTCAGCTGTTTCAGACGAATCGCTTCGGTGAGTCGCGGTAAACTGTTGTTGATCAGGTTGGAGCTGGGAGCCCAGTCCGGGTTCCACGTATAGCCGCCGCCCAGCACCACGATGTAGCGCGCGTTATCACCCTGCTGGCGAGTGGCGTAAGTGTCTTCAATAGGTTTTAACATCCAGTCGGCAACGGGCTGCAGGCTAATCAGGAAAAGCACCAGCCAGCTTGCGGTAAGTAATCCTTTGGCCGTTTTCTGCCAGCGGGTAAACCACAGCAGCGCCAGGCTAACGCCCATGGTCAACAGCAGGAAAGGCAGGGGCAGCAACATCCCGCCAATGATTTTTTTCAGTATAAAAAGCATGAATTTCGGATCCTTTTTAACCATCCGGCAGGTAAACGCCTGTGATATTACACCAGATGGGTTCATTCTCGTCCCGGCTGTGCCAAAATAGCGGTTTTGTCAGATGACCTCTTTTGCCACGGAGCTGTACCCATGGGTGACCGCAATTTTGACGATATTGCCGAGAAGTTTTCGCACAATATCTATGGCACAACCAAAGGCCAGTTGCGGCAGGCGATCCTCTGGCAGGATCTGGATGCTTTTCTTGCTACCCAACCTGCAGCCATAAGGGTGCTGGATGCCGGCGGTGGTGAAGGGCAAACGGCGACCCGATTTGCCGAGCGGGGTCATGAAGTTGTGCTTTGTGATGTGTCCGCCGGGATGATTGCACGTGCAAAAATGCTCGCCCAGGATAAAGGTGTGAGCGACAACATGCATTTTGTACAATCTGCCGCTCAGGATATGGCCCAACGTTTGGAAAGCCCGGTTGATCTGATATTGTTTCATGCGGTGCTCGAGTGGGTCACTGACCCTCAGGCCGTGCTAAAAGCGCTTTGGGATTGTTTGCGTCCCGGCGGCACTTTGTCGCTAATGTTCTACAATGCAAACGGCCTGCTGATGCGAAACATGTTCGTCGGGAACTTCGAATATGTGCTGCAGGGGATGAAAAAAAATAAGCGCAAAACCCTTTCGCCCGACAATCCGCTGCAGCCAGAACAGGTTTACCACTGGCTGGAGCAAATTGGCTGGCAAATTACCGGTAAAACCGGCGTGCGGGTGTTCCACGACTACCTGCGAGATAAACACAAACAACGAGATGGTTTTGACGATTTGCTGACGCTGGAGACGCGTTATTGCCGGCAGGAGCCGTTTATCAGTCTCGGCCGCTATATTCACGTAACCGCGTTTAAGCCGCAGAGCCAAGGATAAATTATGAGTGATTTTTCCCAGACAGTGCCTGAACTGGTTGCCTGGGCCAGGAAAAATGATTTTTCGATTTCGCTGCCCACCGAGCGCCTGACGTTTTTGCTGGCCGTTGCCACCTTAAACGGCGAGCGTCTTGACGGTGAGCTGAGCGAGGGAGAACTCATTGATGCGTTTCGCCACGTGAGCGACGGTTTTGAACAAACCAGCGAAACGATCAATGTGCGCGCCAATAACGCCATCAACGATATGGTACGCCAGCGCCTGCTTAACCGCTTCGTAAGCGAGCTAACCGAAGGCAACGCTATTTATCGCCTGACGCCGCTGGGTATCGGTATTACCGACTACTACATTCGCCAGCGCGAGTTTTCCACGCTGCGCCTGTCTATGCAGCTTTCTATCGTTGCGGGTGAGCTTAAACGCGCCGCTGACGCTGCGGATGAAAATGGCGACGAGTTCCACTGGCACCGTAACGTTTACGCGCCGCTGAAATATTCCGTGGCGGAGATCTTTGACAGCATCGATCTTACCCAACGCATCATGGACGAACAGCAGCAGCAGGTAAAAGATGACATTGCCCAACTGTTGAACAAAGACTGGCGTGCGGCCATTTCGAGCTGTGAGCTGCTGCTGTCGGAGACATCCGGCACGCTGCGTGAACTGCAGGATACGCTGGAGGCCGCAGGGGATAAGCTGCAGGCAAATCTGCTGCGAGTGCAGGACTCTACCCTGGGGCGCGACGACCTTCACTTTGTTGATCGCCTGGTGTTTGACCTGCAAAGCAAACTCGACCGCATTATCAGCTGGGGTCAGCAAGCTATCGACCTGTGGATAGGCTACGACCGCCACGTGCATAAATTTATCCGTACCGCTATCGATATGGATAAAAACCGCGTCTTTGCTCAACGCCTTCGCCAGTCGGTACAAAATTACTTCGATGCGCCATGGGCGCTGACCTATTCCAGCGCCGATCGTCTGCTGGATATGCGTGATGAAGAGATGGCGCTGCGTGATGAAGAAGTGACGGGCGAGTTGCCTAACGAGCTCGAGTTTGAAGAATTTAACGAAATTCGTGAACAGCTGGCGGCGCTGATTGAAGCGGCGCTGCAGGTCTACAAAACGAAGCAAGTGCCCCTCGATTTGGGGGTTGTAGTGCGTGACTACCTCGTGCAATACCCGCGCGCACGTCATTTCGACGTTGCACGTATTGTTGTAGACCAGGCGGTACGTCTGGGTGTAGCGGAAGCGGATTTCACAGGATTGCCGGCGAAGTGGCAAACCATTAACGATTACGGAGCCAAGGTACAGGCGCATGTCATCAACAAATATTGAACAAGTGATGCCGGTTAAACTGGCACAGGCGCTGGCCAATCCTCTCTTTCCTGCGCTCGACAGTCAGCTGCGCGCCGGGCGCCACATTGGCCTCGAAGAGCTGGACAATCACGCCTTTTTGATGGATTTCCAGGAATATCTGGAAGAGTTTTACGCGCGCTACAACGTTGAGTTGATTCGCGCGCCGGAAGGTTTTTTCTATCTGCGTCCTCGCTCCACCACGCTCATTCCGCGTTCGGTGCTCTCCGAGCTGGACATGATGGTCGGTAAAATCCTTTGTTATCTCTACCTCAGCCCGGAACGTCTGGCCAACGAAGGAATCTTTACTCAGCAGGAGCTGTACGACGAGTTGCTGACGCTAGCGGATGAAAACAAGCTGCTGAAGCTGGTGAATAACCGCTCTACGGGCTCCGATCTCGACCGTCAGAAACTGCAGGAGAAAGTCCGCGCCTCTCTGACCCGTTTGCGCCGCCTCGGCATGATCTGGTTTATGGGCCATGACAGCAGCAAATTCCGCATCACCGAGTCGGTCTTCCGCTTCGGCGCCGATGTGCGTAGCGGCGATGACCCGCGTGAAGCCCAGCTGCGCATGATTCGCGACGGCGAAGCCATGGCGGTGGAAAGCCGCCTGCAGCTCAACGATGAAAGCGATGAGCCACAACCAGGACTAGATAACGCGGAGGATGAACAGGAATGATTGAACGCGGAAAATTTCGCTCGCTGACGCTGGTTAACTGGAACGGTTTCTTCGCCCGCACCTTCGATCTCGACGAGCTGGTCACCACGCTTTCCGGCGGTAACGGCGCGGGTAAATCCACCACCATGGCGGCCTTCGTCACGGCGCTTATCCCGGATTTAACCCTGCTGCACTTCCGTAACACCACCGAAGCCGGTGCCACCTCGGGCTCTCGCGATAAAGGTCTGCACGGTAAGCTTAAAGCCGGCGTGTGTTACTCCACGCTGGACGTGATCAACTCCCGCCATCAGCGCGTTGTGGTAGGCGTTCGCCTGCAGCAGGTTGCCGGGCGCGATCGTAAAGTCGACATCAAACCTTTTGCTATTCAGGGCCTGCCGACCTCTATTCAGCCGACTCAACTGCTGACCGAAACGCTGAACGAGCGACAGGCTCGCGTGCTCAGCCTGCAGGAGCTGAAGGACAAAGTTGAAGCCATTGAAGGCGTGCAGTTCAAGCAGTTTAACTCCATCACCGACTACCACTCGCTGATGTTCGATCTGGGCATCGTGGCGCGTCGCCTGCGCAGTGCCGCAGACCGCAGTAAATACTATCGCCTGATTGAAGCCTCGCTGTACGGCGGGATTTCCAGCGCGATTACCCGCTCCCTGCGTGACTATCTGTTGCCGGAAAACGGCGGCGTGCGTAAAGCCTTCCAGGACATGGAGGCGGCGCTGCGTGAAAACCGCATGACGCTGGAAGCGATTCGCGTTACCCAGTCCGACCGCGACCTGTTCAAACACCTGATTTCGGAAGCGACGGATTACGTGGCAGCGGACTATATGCGCCACGCCAACGAACGGCGTATCCATCTGGATAAAGCGCTGGAGTTTCGCCGCGAACTGCTGACCAGCCGCCAGCAGCTGTCCGCCGAGCAGTATAAGCACGTTGATATGGCGCGTGAGCTGGGCGAGCACAGCGGGGCCGAAGGCGATCTTGAAACCGATTATCAGGCCGCAAGCGATCACCTGAACCTGGTGCAAACGGCGATTCGCCAGCAGGAGAAGATCGAGCGTTACGAAGCTGACCTCGACGAGCTGCAAATTCGCCTTGAAGAGCAAAACGAAATCGTGGCTGAAGCCCACGAGCAGCAGGAAGAAAATGAAGCCCGGGCCGAAGCCGCCGAGCTGGAAGTGGATGAGCTGAAAAGCCAGCTTGCCGATTACCAGCAGGCGCTGGACGTGCAGCAGACGCGTGCGATTCAGTATCAGCAGGCATTGCAGGCGTTAGAGCGCGCTCGTGAACTGTGTCATCTGCCGGATTTAACCGCCGACAGCGCCGACGAGTGGTTGGACACCTTCAAAGCGAAAGAGATTGAAGCGACAGACAAGCTGCTGTCTCTTGAGCAGAAAATGAGCGTGGCTCAGGCCGCTCATAGCCAGTTCGAACATGCTTATCAGCTGGTGACCGCGATAAGCGGCCCGGTTAGCCGTAGCGACGCGTGGGAAACGGCGCGTGAACTGCTGCGCGACAGCAGCAATCAGCGCCACCTGGCAGAGCAGGTTCAGCCGCTGCGTATGCGCCTTAATGAGCTTGAGCAGCGCCTGCGCGAGCAGCAAGAAGCCGAACGTCTGCTGGCTGATTTCTGCAAACGCCAGGGCAAACAGTTCGATCCTGAAGAGCTTGAAGCACTGCATGAAGAATTAGAAGAGCGGATTGGTGCGCTGCAGCAAACCGTTGCCGATGCCAGCGAGCAGCGTATGGCGCTGCGTCAGGAGCTTGAGCAGCTGCAGGCGAGTATTAAAACGCTGAACCTGCGTGCCCCAAGATGGATTGCCGCCCAAACCAGCCTTTCCCAGCTGTGCGAGCAAAGCGGTGAGCAGTTCGAAGCCAGCCAGCAGGTTACTGAGTACATGCAGCAGCTGCTGGAGCGTGAACGTGAATCTACCGTTGAGCGTGATGAAGTCGGGGCGCGTAAACGTGCCGTGGATGACGAAATCGAACGCCTCAGCCAGCCTGGCGGTGCAGAAGATCCGCGCCTCAACGCGCTGGCCGAACGCTTTGGCGGCGTCCTGCTGTCTGAAATTTACGATGACATCGGCCTCGAAGATGCGCCGTACTTCTCCGCGCTCTACGGGCCATCCCGCCACGCTATCGTGGTGCCGGATCTTTCCCTGGTGCGCGAGCAGCTGGAAAATCTGGAAGACTGCCCGGAAGATCTTTACCTGATTGAAGGGGATCCGTCTTCGTTCGATGACAGCGTGTTCACCGTTGAAGATATGGGCGCGGCGGTACTTGTCAAAACCGCTGAACGCCAGTGGCGCTATTCGCGCCTGCCGGAGCTGCCGCTGTTTGGCCGTGCCGCGCGTGAAAACCGTCTTGAAGCGCTGCACAACGAGCGGGAGTCACTTGCTGAACGTTTTGCCACGCTCTCTTTTGACGTGCAGAAAAACCAGCGCCTGCACCAGTCCTTTAGCCGCTTTATCGGCCAGCATCTGGGCGTGGCGTTTGAAGACGATCCGGAAGCTGAAATTCGCCACCTCAACAGCCGTCGTGGCGAAATTGAGCGGGCGATCAACAACCACGAAAATGACAATCAGCAGCAGCGTCAGCAGTTCGACCAGGCGAAAGAGGGCGTGGCCCAGCTTAACCGCCTGCTGCCGCGCATTAGCCTGCTGAATGACGAAACGCTGGCCGACCGCTGCGACGAAATTCAGGAGCGCCTGGACGAAGCCGAAGAGTCTGCCCGCTTTATTCAGCAGCACGGCAATCAGCTTATTAAGCTGGAAGGTATCGTCAACGTTCTGCAGAGCGATCCTGAACAGTTCGAGCAGCTGAAGGACGATTATGCCCACGCGCAGCAAATTCAACGTGACGCCCGCCAGCGTGCCTTTGCGCTGACCGAAGTCGTGCAGCGTCGCGCTCACTTCAGCTACAGCGATTCTGCGGCCATGCTGGACGGTAACAGTGACCTGAACGAGAAGCTGCGCCAGCGTCTGGAACAGGCTGAAGTCGAGCGTACGCGTTCCCGTGAAGCGCTGCGTCAGCATGCTCAGCAGCTAGGCCAGTACAGCCAGCTAATGGCGTCGCTGAAAAGTTCGTTTGATACCAAGAAAGAGCTGCTGACCGATCTGCACAAAGAGCTGCAGGATATCGGGGTTCGTGCCGATGCCGGGGCAGAAGAAAGGGCTCGTGCGCGCCGGGATGAGCTGCATACTGCGCTTAGCAACAACCGTTCACGCCGTAATCAGCTTGAGAAACAGCTGACCTATTGCGAAGCGGAGATGAATAACCTCACCCGCAAACTGAAGCAGCTTGAGCGTAACTACTTTGAGATGCGCGAGCAGGTTGTGACCGCGAAAGCGGGCTGGTGCGCGGTGATGCGTATGGTGAAAGACAACGGCGTTGAGCGCCGCCTGCACCGTCGTGAACTGGCCTATCTCTCCGGGGACGATCTGCGTTCCATGTCGGATAAAGCGTTGGGTGCCCTGCGCCTGGCCGTTGCGGACAACGAACATCTGCGCGATGTACTGCGTATGTCAGAAGATCCGAAGCGCCCTGAGCGTAAGATTCAGTTCTTCGTTGCTGTTTACCAGCATCTGCGCGAGCGTATCCGTCAGGATATCATCCGTACCGACGACCCGGTTGAAGCCATCGAGCAGATGGAAATTGAGCTGGGACGCCTGACGGAAGAGCTGACCTCGCGCGAGCAGAAGTTGGCTATCAGCTCCCGAAGCGTGGCGAACATTATTCGCAAGACTATTCAGCGTGAGCAGAACCGTATTCGCATGCTTAACCAGGGGCTGCAAAGCGTCTCCTTTGGTCAGGTGAAGAGCGTTCGCCTTAACGTTAACGTGCGAGAGGCGCATGCTACGCTGCTGAACGTCCTTTCCGAGCAGCATGAGCAGCATCAGGATCTGTTTAACAGCAACCGCCTGACCTTCTCAGAAGCGCTGGCGAAGCTTTATCAGCGCCTGAACCCGCAGATAGACATGGGCCAGCGCACGCCGCAGACCATTGGCGAAGAGCTGCTGGATTACCGTAACTACCTGGAAATGGAAGTTGAGGTAAACCGTGGCTCGGACGGCTGGCTGCGTGCGGAGAGTGGGGCGCTGTCTACCGGGGAAGCTATCGGGACCGGGATGTCTATCCTGGTGATGGTTGTGCAGAGCTGGGAAGACGAGTCTCAGCGCCTGCGTGGGAAAGACATTTCCCCTTGTCGCCTGCTGTTCCTTGATGAAGCCGCACGTCTGGATGCCAAGTCCATCGCCACGCTGTTTGAGCTGTGTGAACGACTGGAAATGCAATTGATTATTGCGGCGCCAGAAAACATCAGCCCGGAAAAAGGCACCACCTACAAGCTGGTGCGTAAGGTGTTCCAGAACAGCGAACACGTTCACGTTGTTGGCCTGCGTGGCTTTGCGGCCCCGGTACTGCCAGAACCACAGCCGGGTTCGGAAACGGCAGACGCGTCGTAAAAATCAGCAATCCAGGTTGTCAATTTATCAAGCGGGCCCCGGCCCGCTTTTTCTTTGCCACGAACAGTCTTAATCTTTAATTTTCTTTACATTTTGTCAGGCAAATGGTTTTTACTGTTTATATACTAGTGATGAATACTTCCCGCCTTTGACGGTGAGCACAGTAATAAACAGGGGGCAAGGGATGTTGCTTAGAAAAGGTAAAGATTTTCGATTGTCAGCAGTCGGTTACTGCCTGGCGCTCAGTTTCGCTCCACTGTTTGCGGCGCAGGCCGACGAGCCTGCCGTGGTTCCCTCCGACAGCTCTGCTTTTCAGACCGATCGGCCCACGGAACTCAATCAGCCTTTGGCGCAGTCTACGGCAACGGCCACAATGGCCGGTACGTTGCCAACCAACACTTCCACCATGTCTGCCGCGCAAAGCCGCTCGCAGCTTATTGCTGGATTGCCTGCGGGCTACACGCCGGTTTACCTCAACGCGCTGTCGGCCTTTTACGCCGCGCGAGACATGAAGCCAATGTGGGAAAATCGCGATGCGGTAAAAGCCTTTCAGCAGCAGCTGGCGGAAGTCGCCATTGCCGGTATCCAGCCACAGTTTAGCCAATGGGTTGAACTGCTGACCGATCCTGGCGTGAGCGGTATGGCGCGTGATGTGGTGCTGTCCGATGCCATGATGGGCTACCTGCAGTTTGTCTCCGGCATCCCGATTGACGGCAATCGCTGGCTTTACAGCAGCACGCCTTATAAGTTAAAAACGCCGCCGCTTTCGGTGATTAACCAGTGGCAGGTTGCCGTCGACCAGGGTTCACTGGTGAACTTTATTGACAGCCTTGCGCCACAGCATCCGCAATATGCTCAGCTTCACCAGTCCCTGATTCATCTGTTGGGTGATACTCGTCCGTGGCCGCAAATAACCGGTAAAGAGACGCTGAGACCGGGGCAGTGGAGTAATGATGTTGGCGCGCTGCGCGAGATCCTTGCCCGCACAGGTATGCTCCAGGATAAAGCCTCGGGTTCTACCACCGTTGCCGATGTCACGGTAAGCCCGTCAGCGATTAACGTTGAAGATATTCCCGCGTCAGCCGGCAAAAAGCAGCAGGCCGCCGCGCGCGGGGTTTACGGCCGCGACCTTGTTGACGGCGTAAAACGCTTCCAGCAGTGGCAAGGGCTAGGCCCGGACGGCGCGATTGGCCAGCTGACGCGCGACTGGCTTAACGTGACGCCCCAGCAGCGTGCGGCGCTGATAGCGTTGAACATTCAGCGCCTGCGGCTGCTGCCGGACAAACTCGATACCGGCATTATGGTGAACATTCCTAACTATTCGCTGGTTTACTACCTTAACGGCAATGAAGCGCTGGCTTCACGCGTTATCGTTGGGCGTCCGGATCGTAAAACCCCGATGATGAGCAGCGCGTTAAATAACGTGGTGGTTAATCCGCCCTGGAACGTGCCGCCGACGCTTGCCCGAAAAGATCTTTTGCCAAAGGTCCGCCAGAACCCAGGCTACCTCGAGCAGCACGGCTATAGCGTGATCCGCGGCTGGAGCAATAACGCTGAGACAATTGACCCGTGGCGCGTTGACTGGTCGACGATTACCGAGAACAACCTGCCGTTCCGCTTCCAGCAAAAACCAGGCACGCAGAACTCGCTTGGGCGCTACAAGTTTAATATGCCAAGTTCAGATGCCATCTATTTGCACGACACGCCTAACCATAACCTCTTCCAGAAGGATGCAAGGGCGCTGAGTTCCGGCTGTGTGCGCGTGAATAAAGCCTCGGAGCTTGCGAACATGTTACTGCAGGATGCCGGGTGGAATGACTCACGTATTTCCAGTACGTTGCAGGAAGGGAATACCAAATACGTGAATATCCGCCATAACATTCCGGTTAATCTCTACTATCTGACGGCGTTTGTCGGGAAAGAGGGGCGAACCGAGTTTCGTACAGATATTTACAATTATGATCTCACCGCGCGATCTGGCGCACAAAACCTCGCAAAAGCCGGGTTATTAATCCGCTAAACGCAACATTTCTAATGAATTAGTGGTCGTAGAAAATGTAAAACCCAGCCGGGCCCGTTGCAGGGCCCGCCGTTGCTGGGTTTTATCGTGCCTTGACTCCCCGGATTCGGGCAGCTATGGTGCGATGGCAGTGCGCAAAAGTGCATATTAAACCATCATTTTATTACCTGTAGACCTGGATATCATGGACAAATTTGACGCTAATCGCCGCAAGCTACTGGCTTTGGGGGGCGTGGCTTTCGGTGCCGCTCTCATGCCTTTGCCGTCGTTTGCCACCCTCTCGACACCACGCCCGCGTATTTTGACTCTCAATAACCTGCATACCGGAGAGTCACTGAAAGCCGAGTTTTTTGATGGCAGAGGCTATATTCAGGATGAATTAGCAAGACTTAATCACTTCTTCCGGGATTACCGGGCGAACAAGATTAAATCCATCGATCCTTCACTGTTTGACCAACTCTATCGCCTGCAGGGGCTGTTGGGTACCAACAAACCGGTGCAGCTGATTTCTGGCTACCGCTCCATCGACACCAATAACGAACTTCGCGCTCACAGCCGCGGCGTAGCGAAAAAAAGCTACCACACCAAAGGCCAGGCGATGGATTTTCATATTGAAGGGGTTTCGTTAAGCAATATTCGCAAAGCGGCATTATCTATGCGCGCAGGTGGTGTAGGATACTACCCCAGCAGCGACTTTGTGCATATTGATACCGGGCCGGTAAGGCACTGGTAAAACAACGGAATCCGGCTTTGTTGCCGGTAATGGAGCAGCATGAACTATCACATTATTCCGGTCACGGCTTTTGCCCAGAACTGTTCTCTTATTTGGTGCGAGGAAACGCAGCAGGCGGCGCTGGTGGATCCCGGCGGCGATGCGGCGCGTATCAAGCAGGAAGTGGCGCAGAAAGGCGTAAAGGTTAGCCAAATTTTGCTGACGCACGGTCATCTCGATCACGTTGGCGCGGCGGCCGAGCTGGCGGCACATTACGGCGCGCCGGTTGTAGGTCCGGAAAAAGAAGATGAGTTCTGGCTGCAGGGCTTGCCGCAGCAAAGCCGAATGTTTGGCCTCGACGAGTGTCAGCCTCTGACGCCGGATCGCTGGTTAAACGAAGGGGAAAGTGTCGCCGTAGGGAATGTGACTTTACAGGTGTTGCATTGTCCGGGGCATACGCCTGGCCATATCGTCTTCTTCGATGAGGCCTCTCGTTTGCTGGTTTCTGGTGATGTCATCTTTAAAGGCGGAGTGGGGCGCAGCGATTTTCCACGTGGTGACCACGCGGCGTTGATTGATTCAATCAAGCGTAAATTGCTGCCGCTGGGGGATGATGTGACCTTTATTCCCGGCCACGGGCCGATGTCTACCCTGGGCTACGAACGTCTGCATAATCCGTTCTTACAGGACGAGCAGCCGGTCTGGTAAATATGTTTTCGAGTAAAAAAAAGAGCCGCTTATGCGGCTCTTTTGCTTTTTGCTGGCTGTAGTTTTACAGCACGGCCACGATGGCTTCACACAGCGGCGCCATGTTATCCGGGGTCATGCCCGCCACGTTGACGCGGCCGGATGCCACGGCGTAAACGCCAAACTCTTCGCGCAGGCGCAGCACCTGTTCTTTGGTCAGGCCGCTGAACGAGAACATCCCGTTTTGATTGATGATGAAGCTGAAGTCGCGGTTGGCGCCTTTCTCCTGCAGGGTATTCACAAACAGCTGACGCATACGGTGAATGCGCTGGCGCATGTCGGTCAGCTCTTGTTCCCACATGGTACGCAGCGCGTCATTGCTGAGAATGGTTGCCACGACGGAGGCACCGTGCGCAGGTGGGTTAGAATAGTTGGCGCGAATAACCGATTTCACCTGGCTGAATGAACGGTCAGCGGTGTCGGCATCGGTGGCAACCAGCGTGAAAGCGCCTACGCGTTCGTTGTACAGGCCGAAGTTCTTGGAATAGGAACTCGCCACCAGCAGCTCTTTGTGGCCGGCAGCAAAAATACGCAGGCCTTCCGCATCCTCTTCCAGACCGCGGGCAAAGCCCTGGTAGGCGAAGTCAAACAGCGGCAGCCAGCCTTTGGCCAGTGACATTTCTGCCAGCGTTTTCCACTGTTCGGCGGTAGGATCGATCCCGGTAGGGTTATGGCAGCAGCCGTGGAACAGCACCACGTCACCGGCTTCGGCAGCCTGCAGGCTGGCAACCAGACCATCAAAGTCCAGGCTGTGATTTTCCGCATCATAGTAGGCGTACTCTTTCACTTCCAGACCGGCGGCGTTAAACACGCTTTTGTGGTTAGGCCAGCTTGGGTTGCTTACCCAAACGCGTTTCGCTGAGGTATTTTTTGCCAGGAAGTCAGCGGCCACGCGCAGCGCACCGGTACCGCCTGGGGTTTGCGCGGTACGAGCACGTTTGTCGGCAATCAGGGCATTGCCTTTACCGAACAGCAGCTCTTGCGTGCAGCGGCCAAATTCTGGAATACCATCAATACCCAGATAGTTCTTGGTGGTCTCATTTTCCAGCAGATACAGCTCGGCTTTCTTAACGCTGGTCAGTACCGGCGTTTTACCGGTCTCGTCCTTATAGACCCCGATGCCGAGGTTGATTTTGGTTGGACGATCGTCGGCGCGAAACAGGTCGGCCAGACCAAGAATAGGATCGGCAGGGGCAGCGGTAATGTTCTCAAACATGACGGGTTCCATTAGTGATATCGGGGGAAATCGCTTTCAGGTTAACTGCTGTTTTACGAATTGCCAACCGTTTGCGACAAAAAGAGACGGTTAGCGATAACATCGGGTTTATTCTACTTTTTTGCCATAAAAAAACAGGGCCGAAGCCCTGTTTTTAAACATTTCAGACAAACAAATGGCTGAAATTAGAACTGGTAAACGATACCAACAGCAACGGTGTCGTCTGCACCCACGCCCAGCTTGTTGTTTTTATCGATCTGGTTGATCTGATAGTCAACATAGGTGGACATGTTTTTGTTGAAGTAGTAAGTCGCGCCGATATCAATGTAGTTGAGGTAATCTTCGCTGCCGATACCTTCAACATTTTTCGCTTTAGATTTGTAGTAAGCGATGGATGGACGCAGACCGAAATCGAACTGGTACTGTGCTACAACGGAGAAGTCCTGAGTTTTGTTCAGGAAGCCATCGGTACCGTTGATGGTCAGACGGGTAGCGTTGCGGCTTTCACCGTACAGCGCGGCCAGGTAGATGTTGTTCGCATCATATTTCAGGCCGGTAGCCCACTGCTCTGCTTTAGCGCCGTGACCGTATGTCAGGGCTTGCTGATCGTTAGTGCGGTCAGCCGCGCCGTAAGCACCTACGATGCCGAAGCCATCAACGGTGTAGCTTGCGGAGCTTGCCCAGCCGTCACCGTTAGAGCGGGTTGCGTTGCCAGCACGATCGTTTTTGCCCAGGTACTGAACGCCGAAGTCCAGACCGTCAACCAGGCCGAAGAAACCGCTGTTACGGTAAGTTGCGAGACCACCGTTACGGCCGGAGAAGAAGTTGTCGCTGTTGCCGGTGTCACCGCCGAACTCTGGCAGCATGTCGGTTACGCCGATTGCGTCGTAAACCAGACCGTAGTTACGACCGTAGTCGAAGGAGCCAGCATCACCGAATTTCAGACCCGCGAAGGCCAGACGGGTTTTGTTCCCTTTCTGAGCGTCAGCACCTTCAGAGTTGTTACCCTGGAAGTTGTATTCCCACTGGCCGTAACCGGTCAGTTGGCTGTTAATTTGAGTTTCGCCTTTGAAGCCAAGACGGGCGTAAGTTTTGTCGCCGTTACCCTGAGCGTTCGCACCGTTATCTTTAGCGAAGTAATGCAGACCTACCGCTTTACCGTACAGGTCTACTTTGTTGCCGTCTTTGTTATAAATTTCTGCAGCGTTTGCTGCACCGGCTACCAGCAGAGCAGGGATTACCACTGCCAGAATATTGCGCTTCATCATTATTTATTACCCTCATTGTGGTTTTTATGGACACCTGCCACTGCCGTCAATAATTCTTTACGGAACTATTGAGGATAGTTTGGTGTCTTTCTGTATCTGTCTGGCATCTTTCCATCCATGAAACCGTTTCGCTAGCCTGAAAGTGCTACAAATGTCTAAACTGAGTTTCAAAAGGAAAATATGTGTAACTAAATGTTAATATCAGGGAACTTTGTGAACCATTTCAAATTTCGCTCTTAATGCAACCCGAATGCGCAATTTCTAATCATATATATATGAATTACTTATGTTTAATCCGCATAAAGCTATTTGGTGAATGTTTCTTGTTCACAATTGTTCATTTTTTGACTTGTTTTTAGATGGCTGGATGGCTGTGTGAAAAATGTACAAATGTGCTATGCCCATCACTATTTGAAAGCGCGAGCAAACTTAAGCGCAATTTTTGTTAAAGAATGTGAGGCAGAAATAGTTGGTAACGGGGTTGTCGGGAAAGAGGGTTGAAATTGACGTTTGTTTAACGAGCGTTGAAGAAAATAGACCTTTTATGCTGAAACGTAAAAAAGGCCAGCGGAAGCTGGCCTTTTGGTTTTCTCTGGCTTAGAAGCTGGCGTTACGCGGCGTACGTGGGAACGGAATCACATCGCGCACGTTCTGAACGCCGGTGACATAGGCGATCAGACGCTCAAAGCCCAGGCCAAAACCTGAATGCGGTACGGTGCCGTAGCGACGCAGGTCGCGGTACCACCAGTAATCTTCTTTATTCAGGCCCATTTCAGCCATGCGCGCGTCCAGCACATCCAGGCGCTCTTCACGCTGGGAGCCACCGATGATTTCGCCGATGCCCGGGGCCAGAACGTCCATAGCGGCAACGGTTTTACCGTCTTCGTTAAGGCGCATATAGAAAGCTTTAATGTCTTTCGGGTAGTTTTTCACCACCACCGGTGCCTTGAAGTGCTGCTCGGCCAGGTAACGTTCGTGCTCGGATGAAAGATCGACCCCCCAGTAAACCGGGTTTTCGAACTTGTGGCCGCAGTTCAGCAGGATTTCAACCGCGTCGGTGTAGTCCACCTGGGCGAAGTCTGCGGAGATGAAGCGTTCCAGACGCTCAATCGCTTCTTTGTCGACGCGTTCAGCAAAGAACTTCATGTCGTTCATGCGTTCATCCAGTACGGCCTTAAAGACGTACTTCAGCATCGCTTCTGCCAGTCCGGCCACATCGTCCAGGTCGGCAAAGGCCACTTCTGGCTCCAGCATCCAGAACTCGGCCAGGTGGCGGCTGGTGTTGGAGTTTTCTGCGCGGAAGGTTGGCCCGAAGGTATAAACCTTGGACAGCGCGCTCGCGTACGTTTCGCCGTTCAGCTGGCCGGAAACGGTCAGGAAGGCTTCTTTACCGAAGAAGTCTTTGTCGAAGTCGACTTTGCCTTCCGGAGTGCGAGGCAGGTTTTCCAGATCCAGCGTGGAGACGCGGAACATCTCGCCGGCACCTTCGGTATCCGAAGCGGTGATCAGCGGGGTGGATACCCAGAAATAACCATTTTCGTGGAAGAAGCGGTGCAGCGCCTGAGCCAGCGTGTGACGAACGCGGGCAACGGCACCAATCATGTTGGTGCGCGGGCGCAGGTGAGCCACTTCGCGGAGGTATTCGATGCTGTGGCGTTTGGCCGCCATCGGATAGGTATCCGGATCGTCAACCCAGCCGGTAACTTCAACTTTGGTTGCCTGGAGTTCGAACGCCTGGCCCTGGCCCTGAGATTCGACCACAACGCCGGTAACAATCACCGAACAGCCGGTGGTCAGGCGCAGAACGTCTTCATTGTAATTGGGCAGAGAATTATTAATGACGGCCTGTACAGGATCAAAGCAGGAACCGTCATAGACGGCGAGGAAGGAGATACCAGCTTTTGAATCTCTTCGAGTACGCACCCATCCGCGCACGGTGACTTCGCTGTCAACGGCGGCACGGCCCTGGAGTACGTCGGCTACAGGCACAACGCTCATAGTTTTCTCTCTATTAAATGGTCAATGACAAAAAAAATAGTAACCCACAGATGGGGGTTATCTATGTTACCTGTCACGCGCCATCAGACAAGCAGAATTCGCGTTGCTTATGAAGAAATAAAGGAAAGAGAGAAGCGCGGTGAATAGCAAAGCCTCTATTCACCGATTATCGCTGAATCAGCTGGCTTTTTTGACCAGCGGAAGGTCGAAGGCTTTGCGTAATGCTCGCACAAAGGCTTTATCGTGGCAGATGGTTTTACCCGGGCTGTCTGAAAGCTTGGCGACCGGCTTGCCGTTACACTCTACAAGCTTAATCACGATGTTCAGCGGCTTGACCTGTGGGATGTCGCAGGTCAGGCGGGTGCCAATACCAAAGCTGAGGTTAACCCGGGATGAGAAGCGGCGGTAAAGTTCCACGGCCTTGTTCAAATCCAGGTTGTCAGAAAACACCAGCACCTTGCTCAGTGGGTCGATGCCAAGTTTTTGATAGTGGGCAATGGCTTTTTCACCCCACTCGATCGGGTCACCCGAGTCGTGGCGCAGCCCCTGATAGCGGGTAGCAAATTCCTGCCCGAAGTCACGCAGGAAAGCGTCCATGGTAATACAGTCGGTCAGGGCAATCCCTAACTGGTCAGGATACTCGTCCAGCCAGGCCTGCAGCGCCGCGCGCTGGCTATTCGCCAGATCGGGGCTTATCTGTTGATGTGCCTGGAACCATTCGTGAGCCTGCGTGCCCATCGGCGTCAGGTCAAGACGGCGGGCCAGATCGTAGTTGCTGGTGCCGATGAACCACGGCTCCTGCTTAAGACGCTGAACGATAGCCTGCTGTACTTCGCGAGAGAAGCGGCGGCGAGTGCCGAAGTCCATCAATCGGAAATGGGAAAGATCGACCCCCGCGGTCAGCGCGTTAAATTCCTGAAGCTTGGTTTCCAGGTGGTCCAGAGCCATTTGGGGCGTAACGCCCGGGGCGCGATGCTGGTGAACGACTTCACTTATAACTGCCAGCAGGGGAACTTCCCACATGATGACTTCCCGCCACGGTCCGCTGAGGCGGATATCTAAATGACCGTGATTATTGGTCACCTGGACCTGCGAAGGGTCATAGCGGAAGTCGCGCAGCCAGTCGAGATAATCGGCTTTGAAAAAAGGCAGGCTTTTAAGCCAGTGAAATTCTTCATCGCTGAGGTGAAGGTGCTGCATAGCCGCTACCTGCTCACGAATGGCGTCGGCATGAATGCCCAGCAGATCGTCGCCGCGGCAGCGGAATTCCGCTGCGACGTTAACGTCGTAATAGCGGTGGTAAACCGCTTGCTGCATATGAAGCTTATAGGCGTCAGTATCCAGAAGCGTTTGCAAAATCGGGGAAGCGTGTCGTGTCATGGCGCGTTTCAGCATCCTCTCACAGGAGCGTTTCCATCAGTCCGGGCAAATAAAGACGCGGGAGTATACCTTGATTATCCGTTTATTGAAGCAAGATCACAACATTAGGGGGGGCGGGGGGAAAGGGCAATTTGTGCCATAACGGGGTTATGCACAAAGCAACACGTTGATATGATTATGTTTAGAGTACTAAACAAAATGTGCGATTACGCCCTGATAGTCGCGTCTTCTCTAAGGTGCATGGTCACCAAAGTACTACGCTGAGCCGCTAAAATTTTTTGGCCGCAGATGGCCAAAGATGAAGATTCTGCGTAGCAACATTCCGGCAACAGGAATAGACTGAAGTCCATTATCTTACGGACGATGTATAAGGTTTTTTATGACACAACAGCCACAAGCCAAATATCGCCACGACTATCGCGCGGCGGATTATACGATAACCGATATCGATTTGACCTTTGACCTTGATGCCACAAAAACGCAGGTTACCGCGGTCAGCAAAATTGTCCGTCAGGGCGAGGCTGGCGCGGCGCTGCATCTTGATGGTGAAGACCTGACGCTGGTCTCCATCGCCGTAAACGGGACCCCGTGGCAGCATTATCGTCAGCAGGACGGCGCGCTCATTCTGGAGCAACTGCCGGACACCTTTACGCTGACGATTGTTAACGAAATCAGCCCGGCGACCAATACGGCGCTCGAAGGGCTGTATCAGTCCGGTGAAGCGCTGTGTACCCAATGTGAAGCAGAAGGCTTCCACCATATTACCTGGTATCTGGACCGCCCGGACGTGCTGGCGCGCTTCACGACCAAAGTCATCGCCGACAAAAGCAAATACCCGTATTTACTGGCTAACGGTAACCGCATTGCCGAAGGCGAGCTGGAAAATGGCCGTCACTGGGTGCAGTGGCAGGACCCATTCCCAAAACCTTGCTACCTGTTTGCGCTGGTAGCGGGCGATTTTGACGTCCTGCGTGACAGCTTCAAAACCCGCTCCGGGCGTGATGTTGCGCTGGAACTGTTTGTTGACCGCGGCAACCTCGATCGTGCTGACTGGGCGATGACCTCGCTGAAGGCCTCAATGAAGTGGGATGAAACCCGTTTCGGCCTGGAATATGACCTCGACATCTATATGATAGTCGCCGTCGACTTCTTTAATATGGGCGCGATGGAAAACAAAGGGCTGAATATCTTCAACTCTAAATATGTCCTGGCCCGCGCCGAAACCGCGACCGACAAAGATTACCTCGACATCGAACGCGTTATCGGCCACGAATACTTCCACAACTGGACCGGTAACCGCGTCACCTGCCGCGACTGGTTCCAGCTGAGCCTGAAAGAAGGCCTGACCGTGTTCCGTGACCAGGAGTTCAGCTCTGACCTGGGTTCTCGTGCGGTAAACCGTATTCAGAACGTGCGCACCATGCGTGCCATGCAGTTCGCCGAAGACGCCAGCCCGATGGCGCACCCGATTCGCCCGGACAAAGTTATCGAAATGAACAACTTCTATACCTTAACGGTGTATGAGAAGGGGTCAGAAGTTATTCGCATGCTGCACACGCTGCTGGGTGAAGAGAACTTCCAGAAGGGTATGCAGCTTTATTTTGAACGCCACGACGGCAGCGCGGCAACCTGCGATGACTTCGTGCAGGCGATGGAAGATGCGTCCAACGTCGATCTGTCTCATTTCCGCCGCTGGTATAGCCAGGCCGGTACGCCGGTGGTAACCGTTCGTGACGACTACAACCCGGAAACCGAGCAGTACACGCTTACCATCAGCCAGATGACGCCGCCGACCGCCGAGCAGCAGGAAAAACACCCGCTGCATATCCCGTTTGATATCGAGCTGTACGATAACGAAGGGAAGGTCATTCCGCTGCAGAAGGATGGCCACCCGGTGCATCACGTGCTAAACGTGACTCAGGCAGAGCAGACCTTCGTCTTCGATAACGTCTACTTCCAGCCTGTTCCGTCCCTGCTGCGTGAATTCTCCGCGCCGGTGAAGCTTGACTATAAATGGAGCGATCAGCAGCTGACGTTCCTGATGCGCCACGCGCGGAACGACTTCTCCCGCTGGGATGCGGCGCAGAGCCTGCTGGCAAACTACATTAAAATCAACGTGAACCGCAGCCAGCAAGGGCAGCCGCTCTCACTGCCGCTGCACGTGGCTGACGCATTCCGCGCTATCCTGCTGGATGAGAAAATCGATCCGGCGCTGGCCGCTGAGATCCTGACGCTTCCTTCGCAGAATGAAATTGCCGAGCTGTTCCAGACTATCGATCCGATCGCCATTGCCGAAGTGCACGGCGCGCTGACTCGTACCCTGGCGGCAGAGCTGGCCGACGAGTTCCTGGCAATCTACAACGCCAACAAGCTCGACGGCTATCGTGTGGATCATGGTGACATCGGTAAACGTGCGCTGCGCAATACTTGCCTGCGTTATCTGGCGTTTGGCGACGTTGAACTTGCCGGGCAGCTGGTGCGCGAGCAGTATCAGCAGGCTGACAATATGACCGATTCCATTGCCGCACTGTCCGCCGCGGTGGCTGCACAGCTGCCATGCCGTGAAGCGCTGCTGGCCGAGTACGATGAAAAGTGGCACAAAGATGGCCTGGTTATGGATAAGTGGTTTGTCCTGCAGGCGACCAGTCCGGCAAGCAACACGCTGGCTAAAGTGCGTGAACTGCTTAATCACCGTTCCTTCAGCCTGGGCAACCCGAACCGCGTTCGCTCCCTGATTGGGGCATTTGCCTCAAGCAACCCGGCAGCGTTTCACGCCAAAGACGGCAGCGGCTACCAGTTTATGGTGGAAATGCTGACCGAGCTGAACAGCCGTAACCCACAGATCGCTTCTCGTCTGGTTGAGCCGCTGATTCGCCTGAAGCGTTACGACGCGGAACGTCAGGCTAAGATGCGCGCCGCGCTGGAGCAGTTGAAAGGGCTGGAAAACCTGTCCGGGGATCTGTTCGAGAAAATTGCCAAGGCTTTGGCATAAGTTCTGCCCCTCACCCGAAGGGGTGAGGGTATAAACTCAGCCGGTACGCACCGTGCGTGCCGGCTCTTCTAAACCTCGTTTCATCACTCTGGCCAGCACCTCAGCCTCCAGTTCGGCCAGCTTCGCCGATCCCAACCGACGCGGGCGCGGTAAATCGACCGTCAGATCCAGGCCAATTTTTCCTTCTTCTATAAGCAGCACGCGATCGGCCATGGCGACCGCCTCGCTGACGTCATGCGTCACTAAAAGCACCGTGAAGCCGTGCTCCTGCCACAGCGAAACAATCAGCTCCTGCATTTCGATTCGCGTCAGGGCATCCAGCGCGCCGAGCGGTTCATCGAGTAATAGCAGGCGTGGGCGATGGATGAGCGCCCTGGCCAGCGCAACGCGCTGCTTTTGCCCGCCGGAAAGCGCGGCCGGCCACTCGCTGGCTCGATTTTCAAGGCCAACGGCTGTCAGCGCCTTGAGAGCCGCATCTCGCCAGCTGTTTTTCAGCCCAAGCCCGACGTTGTCTATCACCGTTTTCCACGGCAGCAGCCTGTCGTCCTGGAACATCAGCCTCGTGTCATCCTGGCTCTCACGTAGCGGCGCGCTGCCGGCGTATAGCGCGCCGTGATTTGGGTTTTCCAGCCCGGCAAGCAGGCGGAGCAGCGTACTTTTGCCGCCGCCGCTGCGGCCAACCACCGCCACAAACTGCCCGGCAGGAATGCGCAGCTCAAGTTGATCGAGAATGACTTTATCGCCATAGCGTTTGCCGACGTTATTAAGCCACAGCGGCGTACCCTGATTCAGACGAGCAGTTGTCATACCGTCTCCTCCTTTAATTGATAAGCCGGATGCCAGCGTAACCAGACGCGTTCCAGCAGGCGGGCGCTGACGTCGGCGAGTTTGCCCAACAGCGCATACAGCACGATGGCCACCACCACCACGTCGGTTTGCAGGAACTCCCTGGCATTCATCGCCAGATAGCCAATCCCGGAATTCGCAGAAATGGTTTCCGCCACGATAAGCGTCAGCCACATCAGGCCCAGGGCAAAACGCACGCCGACCATAATGGACGGTAATGCGCCCGGCAGAATGACGTGCACAAACAGGCTGAAACCGGAAAGCCCGTAGCTGCGGGCCATCTCCAGCAGGCCGCGATCGATATTACGGATGCCGTGCCAGGTATTGATATAAATCGGGAACAGGGTGCCGAGCGCGACCAAAAAGATCTTGGCCGTTTCGTCAATGCCAAACCAAAGGATCACCAACGGGATCAGCGCCAGGTGTGGGACGTTGCGTAGCATTTGAATGGAGCTGTCGAGCAGGCGTTCTCCCCAGCGTGACAGGCCGCTTATCAAACCTAAGATCAGACCCAGCGATCCGCCGATGCTAAAACCGATCGCCGCCCGCCACGAGCTGATCGCCAGGTGCTGCCAGAGTTCTCCGCTGGCAGAAAGGCTCCAGAACGCCAGCACTACGCCCTCCGGAGAGGGCAAAATGCGCGTCGAAAGCCAGCCCGTGGACGAAGCCAGCTGCCAGACAAGTACGATGCCCACCGGCAGTGCCCAGGGCGCCAGGCGCAGCAAGACTTTATGGATGGATGCGTTCATTCTGCCTCTCTAGCTTTGCGCCACTTTACGCGGGATAAAGTCATTGGCGACAACTTCCCCTTTTTCATGAACCTGCCGTGGCTGAGGAATTTCAGGAATAGCGACATCAAGGTGAGGGAACAGCAGTTCACCCACGCGGTATGCTTCTTCCAGGTGTGGATAGCCGGAGAGAATAAAGCTGTCGATACCCAGGTCGGCGTATTCATGAATACGGGCTGCGACGGTCGGCCCGTCGCCCACCAGCGCCGTGCCTGCGCCGCCGCGAACCAGTCCGACGCCAGCCCATAGATTTGGGCTGATCTCCAGCTTGTCTCGCTTGCCGCCGTGCAGGGCAGCCATGCGCTGCTGGCCGACCGAGTCGCTGCGGGCAAAGGCTGCCTGTGCTTTAGCGATGGTGATGTCATCGAGGTGCGAAATAAGCCGGTTTGCAGCCTGCCAGGCTTCTTCGTTAGTTTCCCGCACGATGACGTGCAGGCGGATACCAAAGCGGACTTCACGCCCCTGAGCTGCCGCTTTCGCCCGAACCTGATCTATTTTCTCCTTCACCAGATGCGGGGGTTCACCCCAGGTCAGGTAAAGGTCAACCTGCTCGGCCGCCAGATCCTGTGCTGCATCGGACGATCCGCCAAAATAAAGCGGGGGGCGCGGCTGCTGCACCGGAGGGTAAAGCAGCTTCGCACCTTTCACTTTTATGTGTTTGCCATCGTAGTCGACGGTTTCGCCTTCGAGCACACGCCGCCAGATGCGGGTAAACTCCGCCGAAGCCTCATAGCGTTCTTCATGATCGAGAAATACCCCTTCGGCAGCCAGCTCCTCGGCGTCGCCGCCGGTCACCAGGTTGAACAATGCCCGCCCGTTGGAAAGACGGTCAAGCGTGGCGGCCTGGCGTGCGGCAAGAGTAGGGGATACGACGCTCGGGCGCAGCGCGACCAAAAATTTAAGCCGCTGGGTGACAGGGATCATCGAGGCGGCAACCAGCCAGGCATCCTCGCAGGATCGCCCGGTTGGAATAAGCACGCCGGTAAAACCGATGCGATCGGCTGCCTGTGCGATTTGCTGCAGATAACCATGGTCAACCGGGCGGGCGCCTGTCTCGCTGCCGAGATAGTGACCATCACCGTGGGTGGGTAAAAACCAGAACAGATTCAGGCTCATGACTTAGCTCCTTGTGTCGCGCCAGCGGGTTGCCAGATGCGGGTACGAATATCGACCTTCTTCGGCACGAGGCGGTTTTCATAAAACAGATCCGCAGTGTTTTGCTGCTTGCCTGCGGTAGCTTCGCTTACCGGCGTAATTTCTGAAGGAGGGCGATGGTCAAAGTAAGTGGCGATCACCGCTTCAGGCAGGCCCATCGTTTTGGCTAGCAGCGTTACGCTTTCCGCCCGCTGCGTGCGGGTGAGCGCGTCGGCATCGCTGAAGGTTTTCAGCACCTGCTGGAGGAATACGCCATTGGCCTGCGCGTAAGGACGAGAGGCTAAATAGAAAGATCCGGTTTGATTAAGTTCGCTGCCGTCAGTCAGGACGCGAACGCCGCCGTTTAACAGCGCCGCCGAATAATACGGATCCCAGATGGCCCAGGCGTCTACGTTACCCTGCTGGAAAGCCGCCCGCGCATCGGCAGGAGTCAGGTATGCAGGCTGAATATCGGAAAACTTCAGCCCGGCTTTCTGCAGCGCTCGCAGCACCAGATTGTGCGAGCTGGAGCCCTTCTGGAAGGCTATCTTATGGCCTTTTAAATCAGCCACCGTTTTCAGCGGGCTATTCTCCGGCACCAGGATCACCTCTGCTTTCGGTTTGGGCGGCTCGGCGCCCACGTACAGCAGATCTGCGCCAGCGGCCTGCGCGAAGATCGGCGGAATATCTCCGGTGCTGCCCAAATCAATACTGCCGACGTTCAGCGCCTCAAGCATCTGCGGCCCGGCAGGAAATTCAATCCATGAAACTTTGGTCTTCGGATACTGCTTTTCCAGTAGCTGGTGGCTTTTGGCCAGCACCATGCTGACCGACCCCTTTTGATAGCCAATGCGCAGCTGTTCCGGGCCGCTGTCTGAGGCGTTGCTGTAGGTCGAAAAGGCGAGCAGGCCAGCAAAGGCAAGCCAGGGACTGCGGCGTTTAAGCAGATTAAACATGGCTGACTCCCCGAGCGTTAAACGGCGAAGGCACCACAAAGTCACGGCGATGAAGCGCCTGCCAGAAAGTTTCCAGCGATTCATCAAGGCGTTTTTGCAGATTTGGCGTGAACTGAGGTTTGTGCTGGTAATCGGTAACCTGGCCGTCGTCGGCGAACACGCCGTGCAGAATTTCCTGAGCCTTCAGCGCGTTCAGCACCGGCTTAAGGGCATAGTCCACGGCGAGCATATGGGCGACGGTGCCGCCGGTCGCGAGAGGCAGAACAACCTTTTTCTCTAACGCGCGTTCAGGGAGCAAATCGAGCAGCGTTTTTAGCGCGCCTGAAAACGAGGCTTTATAGACCGGCGTGGCGATAATCAGGCCGTCGGCGGTGCTGAGCTGTTCAATGAGCGTCAGTAAAGCGGGGCTGTCGAACCGCGCATACAGCAGGTCTTCCGGCGCAAAGTTCTGCAGGTGCCAGTGATAGACTTCGACATCCAGGGCGCTCAGTTTTTCCCTTGCATACTCCAGCAGAGAGCTGGAACGAGAAGGGTAGCGAGGGCTTCCGGCCAGGGTAATCACACGCATCATGACTCCTTATAACTAATTGTTTGCTTTTATCTAACATTGATAACAATTAGCGTGATACTGGCAGAGATGATTTCTTCAACTAAGTGATTTTTCCGGGATAGATTTGCGAAAAAGCGCATATCGCACGCCGGGAAAAGAAAACGTTTGCTTCTATTCAGGCTTTTTTGCGGCAGGTCAATTCCAATCATCGCCCGGATCGTGAATAATAGCGCCCCGGTCTGCACACCGGGAATCCAGGAGAGTTCATGTACTACCCCTTCGTTCGTAAAGCCCTTTTTCAGCTCGATCCAGAGCGCGCTCATGAGTTAACTTTTCAGCAATTACGCTTTGTCACCGGTACGCCGCTTGAGTGGCTGGTTCGTCAGAACGTGCCGTCAAAACCGGTGACCTGCATGGGGTTAACGTTCAAGAATCCGCTGGGCTTAGCCGCAGGCCTGGATAAAAACGGGGAATGTATTGATGCCTTCGGGGCGATGGGCTTCGGTTCCATCGAGGTGGGCACCGTAACGCCTCGTCCTCAGCCGGGGAACGATAAACCACGAATCTTCCGCCTGGTGGAGGCCGAGGGGCTTATTAACCGCATGGGGTTTAATAATCTTGGGGTAGATAACCTGGTCGAAAATGTAAAAAAAGCGCATTTCGACGGCGTGCTCGGGATTAATATTGGCAAGAACAAAGACACCCCCGTTGAACAGGGGAAAGATGATTATTTGGTCTGTATGGATAAAATCTATCCGTATGCTGGCTATATTGCGATCAATATCTCATCACCGAATACGCCAGGATTACGTACGTTGCAATATGGTGAAGCGCTGGACGATCTTTTAAGCGCCATTAAAAATAAGCAGCAGGCGCTGCAAGCGATCCATCATAAATATGTTCCCGTGGCGGTGAAGATCGCGCCGGATCTTTCTGAAGAAGAATTGATCCAGGTAGCGGACAGTTTAGTTCGCCATAATATTGATGGGGTGATTGCCACCAACACCACTTTGGACCGGAGCCTCGTTCAGGGCATGAAGCACTGCGACGAAACCGGTGGCTTAAGCGGCCGTCCGGTACAATTAAAAAGCACGGAAATTATTCGTCGCTTGTCTCAGGAATTAAATGGTCGACTACCGATTATCGGCGTCGGCGGTATTGATTCAGTTATCGCTGCTCGCGAGAAGATCGCGGCGGGAGCTTCACTGGTTCAAATATACTCCGGCTTCATTTTTAAAGGCCCACCGTTGATTAAAGAAATCGTTACTCATCTCTGATCATTTACGCTTTGCAAACAACCAGGGCTTTATTTTCGGCTCTGGTTGTTTTATATTCCGCTACTGTTGCTTATTTAAACATATTGGTCTTTTATTAATATGGTAAGAATCTGAGTGGCAATTCAGCAGCGGGATAAATGAAGGGTAAGCATTATGCGGATAAAACCGGACGATAACTGGCGTTGGTATTTCGATGAAGAGCACGATCGAATGATGCTCGATTTGGCCAATGGCATGCTATTCCGTTCGCGCTTTCCGCGCAAAATGCTGACCCCGGATGCCTTTGAAAACTCAGGTTTTTGTGTTGACGATGCGGCGCTCTTTTTCTCCTTTGAAGAAAAATGTCGTGATTTACCGTTGGGTAAAGAGCAGCGTGCCGAGCTGGTGCTTAACGCGCTGGTGGCGATTCGTTTCCTCAAACCGCAAATGCCGAAAAGCTGGCATTTTGTCTCTCACGGTGACTGTTGGCAGCCGGGGATCGGGGACGGGGCCTGCGTGTGGCTAAGCGAGAATATGCAGCAGGTGAACCTGCTGGTGGTAGAAACCGGTGATAATGCCGCGCTTTGCCTGCTCGCTCAGCAGGGGCTAACGTTAGCCGGCCGCACTATGCAGCTGGGTGATGCTATCAAAGTCATGAATGACCGACTGAAACCGCAGCCTTTGAGCAGCGGCCTCAGCCTGGATCAGGCCGTTTAACGCGGCGCGACGCTCACGTTTCCGGCAGGAACACAGCTGCAGCACAAAATTGTGCCATCGGCGCCAATCGCACCTTTCTTTAACGCCTTCACTTCGCCGTCCAGCAACCGAATTCGACAGCTTCCGCAAATTCCGGCCCGGCAAGAATAGGGCACGCGAATCCCTTTGTTTTCCAGCTGCTCCAGCAGAATTTGCTGGTTATTGCCCTGGAACGTTGTGCCTTCCCAGTCGATATTAACGCTGCTTTCAGGCTGGCTTTGCGGCTCGAGGCTTTCGACCACTTCACCCGGGCCATAAACATTGGCCGGTTTGTGGGCGAGCACTTCCAGCTCATCGCCAACGCGAATAACGCCGCTGTTGCGGGCAATTAAATTCTGGCCGAAATCCACGGCACCGCTGTTATCCTGCGCGGTGCGGAAGCCCTGCAGCGTTTTTAACGGTTCGCCGCTGGGATGTTTCAGGCCACGTTCCGGGCTTACGGTGGTAAAGATGCAGCGGCTACAGGGTTTGACTACATCAAAGGTGACGCCACCGATGCGCACCACTTTCCAGGTGTCTTCTGCCCACGCTGGCACCCCGGTGACCACCATATTGGGGCGGAACTGGGCCATTTTGACGCTGGCCGGGCAGCGGTTTTGCAGGTCGCGCAGCGAGGCTTCGTTGGTCAGCAAATAAGGGAAACCGTCGGCAAACGAAAGCGGCACTTCTTCGTGGCGCTTCACCCGGCGGGTAGGCTCCTCGCCAACCCAGCGAAGCTGCACCGGGCGCGAGAAGAAGCCGCTTAGCCATTGATTAATTTCGTCAGGGGCAATAAGCGCGGTAAAGTGCGAACCCCAGACTTCAGTTGGCGCAGGCGCCTCGGCAAAATCCGCAAAGCGAATGCTGGCCGAGCTGCCGTCCGGGGCTGATAAATAAAGGCCGTCATGCAGGAACGCCGGGGTGAACAATACCATCTGCGGATGCTGGCGGGCGGTAATAAAGGTGCCATCCAGTTCGGTAATCATAAAGATGCGATCGAAGGCCAGCCCGCTGGTGGTTGCCTGCGCGTGGGAGAGCGCCAGACCGCGCATGGATTTTACCGGGTGAATAAAGAGTTGAGACAAAGTAATCACGGCGCCCTCCGTGGGAAATAAATTAAGAGGGCAACTTTATGACATGCGTTGCGGATTAGCTATAATGCGCCACAATTTTCTTTTTACCTGATAAGTGACGATATGAATTCTCTGTTTGCCAGTACGGCGCGTGGGCTTGAAGAGCTGTTAAAAACTGAACTAGAAAACCTGGGGGCCCAGGGCTGCCAGGTCGTTCAGGGCGGCGTACATTTCCAGGGGGATACTCGTCTACTCTATCAAAGCCTGATGTGGAGCCGCCTGGCTTCGCGTATTTTGCTGCCGCTCAGCGAATGCAAAGTTTACAGCGATCTCGATCTGTACCTCGGCGTGATGGCTATCGACTGGCCGGCGCTGTTCGGGCCGGGCGCAACGTTTGCCGTGCACTTCAGCGGCCTGAACGAAACCATCCGCAACAGCCAGTACGGCGCGCTGAAGGTGAAGGATGCGATTGTTGACTCCTTTACCCGCAAGAATTTGCCGCGTCCGGATGTCGATCGTGAGCAGCCAGACCTGCGTATTAACGTCTGGCTGAACAAAGATACCGCCAGTATCGCGCTGGATCTCAGCGGTGAAGGCCTGCATCAGCGTGGCTACCGTGATGCAACCGGTGCCGCTCCTATAAAAGAAACCCTGGCTGCGGCCATCGTGATGCGTTCCGGCTGGCAGCATGGTACGCCGCTGCTGGATCCGATGTGCGGTTCCGGCACGCTGCTGATTGAAGGCGCGATGATCGCTACCGATCGCGCGCCGGGCCTGCATCGTAAGCGCTGGGGCTTCCTGAACTGGGCGAAGCATGATGCGGACGTCTGGAAAGAGGTGGTGACCGAGGCACAGGTTCGCGCTCGCCGTGGCCTGACTGAATATCCGTCTCGCTTCTATGGTTCAGATAACGACAGCCGCGTCATTGAACGCGCCCGCGCCAACGCCCGTCGTGCAGGTCTTGGCGAGGTTATCAGTTTTGACGTTAAGGACGTCGCTAAGCTGACCAACCCGCTGCCGGAAGGCCCTGCGGGTACGGTGGTCAGTAACCCACCTTATGGTGAGCGTCTGGAAAGCGAGCCTGCGCTGATTGCCCTGCACAGCCTGCTGGGTCGCCATCTGAAAAATCAGTTCGGCGGCTGGAATCTGTCGCTGTTCAGCGCTTCCCCAGAGCTGCTGAGCTGCCTGCAGCTGCGCGCCGATCGCCAGTTTAAGGCCAAAAACGGCCCGCTGGACTGCGTGCAGAAAAACTATCAGCTGGCGGTTAGCCCTGCTGGCGTCGCCGCGGCAAGCGGTCAGATTGCTGAAGATTATGCCAACCGCCTGCGCAAAAACGTCAAAAAGCTTGATAAGTGGGCCCGTCAGGAGGGGATTGAATGCTATCGCCTGTACGACGGCGACCTGCCTGACTACAACGTTGCGGTTGACCGCTACGGCGACTGGGTCGTGGTGCAGGAATATGCGCCCCCGAAAACCATCGATCCGAACAAAGCCCGCCAGCGCCTGTTTGACGTCATCGCGGCAACGCTTGCGGTTCTTGAGCTGCCAACCAACAAGCTGGTGCTAAAAACCCGCGAGCGTCAGAAAGGGAAAAGTCAGTACCAGAAGATGGGCGAGAAGGGCGATTTCATGGAAGTCAGCGAGTTTGACGCGCGCCTGTGGGTTAACCTTACCGACTACCTGGATACCGGCCTGTTCCTTGACCACCGCATCGCTCGCCGCATGCTGGGCCAGATGAGCAAAGGGAAAGACTTCCTGAATCTGTTCGCTTATACCGGTACCGCAACGGTACACGCGGGTCTCGGCGGGGCGAAAAGCACCACCACGGTGGATATGTCGCGTACCTACCTTGAGTGGGCGGAGCGTAACCTGCGCCTGAACGGTTTGACCGGCCGCGCCCATCGCCTGGTCCAGGCTGATTGCCTTGGCTGGCTGCGCGATAGCGATGAGCAGTTTGACCTGATCTTCATCGACCCGCCGACGTTCTCCAACTCCAAGCGCATGGAAGATTCTTTCGACGTGCAGCGTGACCATATTGCGCTGATGAAGGATCTGAAGCGCCTGCTGCGTCGCGGCGGTACCATTATGTTCTCCAACAATAAACGTGGCTTCAAAATGGACTTCGCCGGCCTGGCGGAGCTTGGCCTGGTTGCACAGGAAATTACACAAAAAACGCAGTCGCAGGACTTTGCGCGCAACCGCCAGATCCATAACTGCTGGTTAGTCACTCACGAATCCCGGGATTAATAGTCATGTCATTAATTAGTATGCACGGTGCCTGGCTGTCGTTTAGCGACGCGCCGCTGTTAGATAACACCGAATTACACATCGAAGAAAACGAACGCGTCTGTCTGGTTGGCCGTAACGGCGCGGGCAAATCAACGCTGATGAAGATCCTCAACCGCGAGCTGCCGCTGGACGATGGGCGCATGGTGTATGAACAGGATCTGATCGTGGCACGTTTGCAGCAGGATCCGCCGCGTAACGTTGCGGGCACGGTGTATGACTTTGTGGCGGAAGGCGTGGAAGAGCAGGCCGAATACCTCAAGGCCTACCACGACATCTCCCATAAAGTGATGACCGACCCAAGCGACAAAAATCTTAATGAGATGGCGCGCATTCAGGAGATCCTCGATCATCAGGGCCTGTGGCAGCTCGACAGCCGCATTAACGAAGTGCTCGAGCAGCTTGGTCTGGAAGCGGATACCGAGCTTTCCGCGCTGTCCGGCGGCTGGCTGCGTAAAGCCGCGCTGGGCCGGGCATTGGTCAGCTCCCCGCGCGTGCTGCTGCTTGATGAACCGACTAACCACCTTGATATCGAAACCATCGACTGGCTGGAAGGCTTCCTGAAGGAGTTCCAGGGCAGCATTATCTTTATCTCCCACGACCGTTCCTTTATTCGCAATATGGCGACTCGTATTGTCGACCTGGATCGCGGCAAGCTGGTTTCTTACCCTGGCGACTACGACCAGTATCTGCTGGCGAAAGAAGAAGCCCTGCGCGTGGAAGAGTTACAGAACGCCGAGTTTGACCGCAAGCTGGCGCAGGAAGAAGTGTGGATCCGTCAGGGCATCAAAGCGCGTCGTACCCGTAACGAAGGGCGCGTTCGTGCCCTGAAAGCGATGCGCCGCGAGCGCGGTGAACGCCGTGAAGTGATGGGCAGCGCGAAGATGCAGGTCGAAGAGGCGAGCCGCTCAGGCAAAATCGTCTTCGAGATGGAAGACGTTAATTACCAGGTTGCCGGCAAAACGCTGGTGCGTGATTTCTCCGCTCAGGTTCAGCGTGGCGATAAAATTGCGCTGGTGGGGGCGAACGGTTGCGGTAAGACTACGCTGCTTAAGCTGATGCTTAGCCAGCTACAGGCCGACAGCGGCCGCGTGCACTGCGGTACCAAGCTGGAAGTGGCCTACTTCGACCAGCACCGCGCCGAGCTGGATCCTGATCGCACGGTGATGGATAACCTGGCGGAAGGGAAGCAGGAAGTAATGGTGAACGGCAAGCCGCGCCACGTGCTGGGCTACCTGCAGGACTTCTTGTTCCATCCAAAACGCGCCATGACCCCGGTGCGTGCGCTTTCCGGCGGGGAAAGAAACCGCCTGCTGCTGGCCCGTTTATTCTTAAAACCTAGCAACCTGCTGATTCTCGATGAACCAACCAACGACCTGGACGTCGAAACGCTGGAGCTGCTGGAAGAACTGATTGATGGTTACCAGGGCACGGTTATGCTGGTTAGCCACGACCGTCAGTTTGTCGATAATACCGTCACCGAGTGCTGGATCTTCGAAGGCCAGGGCAAAATCGGTCGCTATGTCGGCGGCTACCATGATGCCAAAGGCCAGCAGGGTTCCGCCCAGCCTTTGCGTCAGGCGGCTGTGGTTAAAACCGAGAAGGCCGAGGCGCAAAAAGCAGAACCTGTTAAACGTGCCAATAGCAAACTAAGCTATAACCTGCAGCGCGAACTGGAGCAGCTGCCTCAACGACTTGAGCAGCTTGAGGCCGATTTAGGCGTGCTGCAGGCAAAAGTCGGCGATGCGGATTTCTTTAACCAACCGCACGATACGACCCAGAAAGTCCTCGCGGAAATGTCCGCAGCGGAGCTGGCACTGGAAGAGGCATTCGAGCGCTGGGAGTATCTCGAAGCGCTGAAAAACGGCTCGTAATCTAAGGAGAGTTACGATGTGTGCCACACACCACCATCGCTCGCATATTTTGTGTCGACAATGTGATTTGCTGGTGGCATTGCCGGAGCTGCAGGATGGCCACAAAGCCTCCTGCCCGCGCTGTGGCACACCGTTGGTCACGCAGTGGTATTTACCGCGCCAGCGGCCGACGGCTTACGCTTTGGCGGGGCTGTTTATGCTGCTGCTGGCCAACCTGTTTCCTTTCATCAATATGAAGGTGGCCGGGATCAGCAGCGAAGTCACGCTGATGCAAATCCCCGGCGTGATGTTTTCTGAGGATTACGCCAGCCTCGGCACCTTCTTTCTGCTTTTTGTCCAGGCGGTGCCGGCCTTCTGCCTGATAACCATCCTGCTGTTAGTCAACCAGGCGAAGCTACCTTTCGGGCTTAAACGCTGGCTGGCGCGAGTCCTGTTCCAGCTGAAAAGCTGGGGCATGGCGGAAATCTTCCTCGCCGGCGTGCTGGTCAGCTTCGTTAAGCTTATGGCCTATGGCGATATTGGCGTGGGCAGCAGTTTTATACCCTGGTGCCTGTTCTGTATTTTGCAGCTTAGGGCCTTCCAGTGCGTCGACAGACGCTGGCTTTGGGACGATATTGCGCCCATGCCGCCGGTGCATCAGCCGCTAAAAGTTGGCGTATCGGGTATCAAGCAGGGGCTGCGTTCCTGCTCCTGCTGTACGGCAATTGTTGAGGCTGACACGCTGGTTTGCCCGCGCTGTGGGACACACGGTCACGTACGCCGCAGACACAGCCTGCAATGGACGCTGGCGCTGCTGATCACTTCTATCATGCTCTACCTGCCAGCAAACATTATGCCGATCATGGTCACCGAGATGCTGGGCAGCAAATATCCCTCCACGATTTTAGCCGGGGTGATCCTGCTCTGGAGCGAGGGATCTTATCCGGTGGCGATGGTGATTTTCATCGCCAGTATTATGGTGCCGACGCTGAAAATGATCGCCATTGCCTGGCTGTGCTGGGATGCAAAAGGGCACGGCAGGCGTGACAGCGAACGTATGCATCTGATTTATGAAGTTGTCGAATTTGTTGGCCGCTGGTCGATGATCGACGTGTTCGTGATTGCCGTCCTTTCTGCGCTGGTGCGTATGGGCGGGTTGATGAATATCTACCCGGCTATGGGAGCATTAATGTTTGCTTTTGTGGTTATTTTGACGATGTTTGCAGCGATGACCTTTGACCCTCGCTTGTCCTGGGATCGAGCAGACGATGTAACTGATGAGGAGTCTTCCGAGCATGGAAAATAAGAGCGGCGAGGCGAAAGTACAGAAGGTAAAAAACTGGTCGCCGGTTTGGATCTTTCCCATCGTAACGGCGCTGATTGGCGCCTGGATCCTGTTTTACCACTACAGCCATCAGGGGCCGGAAGTGACCCTGATTACCGCCAATGCTGAAGGCATTGAAGGCGGAAAAACCACCATTAAAAGCCGCAGCGTGGACGTGGGCATCGTCGAGAGCGCGCAGCTTACCGACGATTTACACCACGTGGAAATTAAGGCCCGGCTCAATTCCGGCATGGAAAAGCTGCTGCATAAAGATTCCGTCTTCTGGGTGGTAAAACCGCAGGTTGGGCGGGAAGGGATTTCCGGACTTGGGACGCTGCTGTCTGGCGCCTACATTGAGCTCCAGCCGGGTACCAAAGGCGAGCAGCCGGAAAACTATGCTTTGCTGGATGCGCCACCGCTTGCGCCGCCGGACGCCAAAGGTATTCGCATCACGCTCGACAGCAAAAAAGCAGGTCAGCTCACCCCGGGAGACCCGGTGTTGTTCCGCGGCTATCGCGTGGGCTCGGTGGAAACCAGCACCTTTGATACCAATAAACGTGCTATCAGCTACCAGCTGTTTATCGCCGCGCCGAACGACAGGTTGATTACCAGCAACGTTCGCTTCTGGAAAGACAGCGGCATTGCCGTGGATATGTCTTCCCAGGGCATGCGTGTTGAAATGGGCTCGCTGACCACGCTGTTTAGCGGCGGCGTGAGCTTCGACGTGCCTGACGGGTGGGAGTGGGGCAAGCCGGTTGAGTCCGGCACCGACTTCCAGCTGTTTGACGATCAGAAAAGCATTCAGGATTCGCTGTTTACCGATCATATCGACTACCTGATGTTCTTCAAAGATTCTATTCGCGGCCTGCAGCCGGGCGCGCCGGTAGAGTTCCGGGGCATTCGTCTGGGTACCGTCGCTCAGGTGCCGTTCTTCAACGAGAGCATGCGTCAGAAGCTGAACGACGATTTCCGTATTCCGGTGCTGATCCGTATTGAGCCGGAACGCCTGAAAAATATGGTAGGGAATGAGGCGGATATTCCATCGAATATGAAGGCGCTGATTCAGCGCGGGCTGCGTGCCTCGATGAAAACCGGCAATCTGATTACCGGGGCGCTGTATATCGATCTCGATTTCTATCCGAATGAGAAAACGGTGACAGAAATTCCGAGCATCAGCGGTTATCCGGTGATCCCAACCATGAGCGGCGGCCTGGCGCAAATTCAGCAGAAGCTGCTGGAAACGCTGAATAAGATCAACAATCTGCCGATTTCGCCGATGCTGGAACAGGCGACGAACACGCTGGGTGAAAGTCAGAAAACCATGCGTCATCTGCAACAGACGCTGGATAACCTGAATAAGATAACCGCCAGCCAGTCGATGCAGCAGCTGCCGGAAGATATGCAGAAAACGCTTCGCGAGCTGAACCGCAGCATGCAGGGCTTCCAGCCTGGCTCCGCGGCCTACAACAAGATGGTGGCGGATATGCAGCGTCTTGATCAGGTGCTGCGTGAGCTGCAGCCGGTATTGCGCACGCTGAACGACAAGAGCAATTCGCTGATATTTGAAGCGAAGGATAAAAAGGATCCGCAGCCGAAGAGGGCACAACCATGAAAAAGTGGCTCACGCTAGCCGCCGTATTGACGCTGTCTGCCTGTAGCGGCAGCGATAACGGCAAGACGTACTATCAGCTGCCGCAAAGCTCACAGCCTGTTATGCAGGCCGTGAGCCAGCCTGGAAGCCACTTACTGTGGGTCGATCAGATTACGGTCCCTGATTTCCTGGCGGGCACCGGGGTGGTTTACCAGACGACCGATGTGCAGTACGTCATTGCAACCAGTAATCTGTGGGCCAGCCCGCTGGACCAGCAGCTACGTAATACGCTGGTGAGTAACCTCAGCAGCGCGCTGCCGGGCTGGGTTGTTGCTTCCCAGCCTTTAGGTAACGATCAGGAAGCGCTAAGCGTGAACGTGACCGGCTTCCACGGCCGCTACGACGGCAAGGTAATTGTCAGCGGAGAGTGGCTGCTGAAGCGCCAGGGCGAGATAATCAAACGTCCGTTCCATATCGAACTGAAGCAGCAGGATGATGGCTACGATGCGATGGTGAAAACCCTGGCTCAGGGCTGGCAGCAGGAAGCGAAGAGTATCGCTTCGGAGCTCACACGCCTTAATTAATAGGTAAAATGATTGGTACAAAAAAGCTGCGATTTTCACCGTCGGGTGGTCGCAGCTTTTCTTTTTTTGTGAACCGGTTAGCCGCAGGATAGCCTGACTTTTTGCCGAAAAGATAACCAGAATAGCGCAGGAATATGACATTGGCGTGAATTTTGCGCATTGACGCTCTTCGGATTTCGCGTTATTGCTTATCCGTGGTTGCACATTTTGTAATCACTGTTTTCTTTTCCACCAGACAATGTAATGAGGGAAACGAGGCATGAAGAGACAAAAACGAGATCGCCTGGAACGGGCACATCAACGTGGTTATCAGGCAGGCATCGCCGGACGCTCAAAAGAGATTTGTCCATATCAGACTCTGAATCAGAGGTCCTACTGGATGGGAGGCTGGCGAGAAGCCATGGAAGACAGGGCGGTTACTGCGTAATCACTGTCTCTTTAGAAAAAGAAACCTCCGCCATGCGGAGGTTTCGCCTTTTTGGACCCTTGTAAAATCAATCAGGGTTTGGGGAAAATCCAGACGTGCTGTTCGGGCAGCTGTAGATGATGAGGTTGAGCGTCACGCATTTCATTGCCGTAGGCGCGGATAACGAAATCATCCCCGGCGGTGCGGAATAAATACTCCCAGCGGTCACCCAAATACATGCTGGTCAATAGCGGCAGCGTCATGCCGTTTTCTCCCGGCTGGTCTGCAATACGCACGCGCTCAACGCGAATCACCGCCGTGGCTTCCTGCCCGGCCACTACGCCGGCGCCTGCTTTGCCCCAGAGCGCCCAGTCGCTGCCTTCGATACGCGCTTTGCCGTCGCGAACCTCGGTCACCTTGCCGTTCAGGCGGTTGTTGCTGCCCATAAACTCGGCGGTAAAGAGCGTTTGCGGCGAGCCATACATTTCCTGCGGCGTACCCTGCTGTTCGATTTTGCCGTTATTCAGCAGCAGGATACGGTCGGAAATTGCCATCGCTTCGTTCTGGTCGTGGGTAACCATCAGCGCTGACAGGCCGAGCTTGATAATCAGTTCACGCAGGAAGACGCGAGCCTCTTCGCGCAGCTTCGCATCCAGGTTGGAAAGCGGCTCATCCAGCAAAATCACCGGTGGGTTATAAACCAGCGCCCGGCCAATCGCCACGCGCTGCTGCTGCCCGCCGGAAAGCTGATAAGGATGGCGCTGGCCGAGGTGACCCAGGCCCAGCTGATCCAAAACCGCCTGCACCCGCTGATTGATTTCCGCCGTCGCCACTTTACGCAGCTTTAGCGGATAGGCGACGTTTTCGAATACCGTTTTGTGTGGCCACAGGGCATAAGACTGGAATACCAGCCCCAGGTTACGTTCCTCCGCCGGGATCTCTTTGCGTGACGCACCGTCGTAAACGTTGCTTTTGCCGATAACAATAGTGCCCTGTGTGGGCTTTTCCAGCCCGGCGACGGCGCGCAGTAGCGTGGTTTTGCCGCTGCCCGAAGGACCAAGCAGCGAGACGACCTCACCGCGTTTGAGATCCATGGAAACGCCTTTCAGCACAGGGTTGTCGCCGTAGGTTAAGTGCAGGTTCTCGACCGATAACTCAATCATGTAATTTCACTCCAAAACGAAGGGCAATGCCGAGCCCTAACACCACGAACAGAATATTGATAAACGAAAGTGCGGCGACGATATCAATGGCGCCCGCTGCCCACAGCGAAACCAGCATTGAGCCGATGGTTTCGGTGCCGGGTGAAAGCAGATAGACGCCGGTGGAATATTCACGCTCGAAGATCAGGAACATCAGCAGCCATGAGCCAATCAGGCCGTAGCGCGACAGCGGTATAGTGACGTGGCGGGTGATTTGCCCTCGGGTTGCCCCGGTGCTGCGAGCGGCCTCCTCCAGCTCCGGCCCAACCTGCAGAAGAGTGGAGGAGATAAGGCGCAGGCCATAGGCCATCCACACGACAGTATAGGCCAGCCAGACGCTGAATATCGTGCTGCGCAGTGAACGCAACCAGACGATGAGATTATCCCGCAGCCACTGGGACCACGGCATGCCGGAAAGCCAGCCGGATTTCAGCGCGTTATCGAGCCACATTGGCAGGAATAAGAACACCCACAGGAAGGCCAGGCCGGCCAGCAGGCCAGGCACTGCACGTGGCACCAGTACGCTGTAGTCGAGGAAGCGGGTGACGTTATCCGGCTTTCTGTGCATGGCGATGCCGATAAACAGGTAGCAGACCACCGCCAGCGCACCGCCGATGACGCCAATCGCCATAGAGTTGACGATGGCTCGCAGCAGGTTGGGCTGTTCCCAGATGGTACGGAAGGTGTTCAGCGACAGTTCATCCCACAGCGAAACGCCCACGCCCCAGTTGGAAATAAAGGCGCGCAGGATGACGCCAATCAGCGGCACGCCGATGGTGACGGTCAGCCAGAAAGCCACGACTGCACCTGCGACCCAACGCCATTTCCCGAGCGGCAAGGCTCGCGCCTGGGAGGCTTTGCCTTTGACGGTCACAAAGCGGTTCGCGGTGCGCATCAGGCGGCGCTGCAGCATCACCAGCGGGATGGTGATACAAATCAGCACCACGGCGACGGCGGCCATCAGGTGATAAGACGGCGTGCCGAGCTTATTGGTGAGCTTGTAGAGGTAAGTTGCCAGCACCATGTTGCCTTCCGGGTCGCCCAGGACGAGCATCAGGCCGAAAACTTCCAGCCCAAGAAAGAACAGCAGCACGGTTGCGTAAAGCATCGCCGGGCGCACCATCGGCAGGCTGACGGCGGTCATGACCTGAAGCGGTGATGCGCCTGCGGTACGGGCCGCTTCTTCCACATCAGACCCTACGCTACGCAGCGCCGAGGAGATGTAGAGATAAGCGTGGGGAACGTGCGTCAGGCCGGCAATCACCACGATGCTCGACATGTCGTAGATATTCCACGGCACGAAGCCGAGCAGCGACTGAGCCCACAGAGAGAAGAAACCGACCGGGCCTGCGGCCACCACGTAGCCGAATCCCAGCACCATAGGAGATACGAAGATAGGCACCAGAATCAGCGGCTCAATGATCCGCCTGCCGGGCAGGTCGGTACGAACCATCAGGAAAGCCAGAATGCCGCCCAGCGGGATGGCAATAATCACCAGGCCAAAAGCCAGAATAAAACCGCTTTTCAGCGCCAGGTAAAAATCAGAGTCGGTGAAAATAAACTCAAAAGATTCGAGGCTCCACTCTTTCGACGGCGAGAAGAACGGGGCCGAGAGAAAACTCTGTATAACGATAAACGACAGCGGAATATAGATAACCAGCGCCGTTATCAGCACCACGATGCCGCGCGGCAGGCTCTGCCACTTTCTGCGTAATGCATCCATGTAACGATCCCTCAGGTCAGTAAGCCTGAATAGCCTAATGTGTTCGGGTTAAGCGAGGCGCAGCCGGATGGTGCGCCTCATCAAAGGATTATTTCGCGGCGGCTTCGCGCCACTGCTTGATGTAGTCCAGACGTTTTTTCTGCTGCAGGTATTCCAGCAGGGTTTCATC
Source organism: Cedecea sp. P7760 (assembly GCF_013386425.1). Classification (NCBI taxonomy): domain Bacteria; kingdom Pseudomonadati; phylum Pseudomonadota; class Gammaproteobacteria; order Enterobacterales; family Enterobacteriaceae; genus Cedecea; species Cedecea sp. P7760. The sequence continues at coordinate 55,450 of NZ_JACARU010000010.1, forward strand.
AACAGGGATTGGTTTAAGCGCGTTACCGAGCTTCTTAGTCATACCGTCGATGTCGTTGTCACCGTCGATATCATTGCGAATGGACGGAATGTCAGCCTGGTTGGCGAGAATATTTTGCCCTTTCTCTGACAGCACGTAGTCAATCCACAGCTTCGCCGCGTTGCTGTTTTTGGCTTCACTGCTGATAAACGATACGCGTGACAGCACCAGGGTATAGTCCTTCGGATAAGCAATGCCGAGGGAGGTGTCCGTTTTGGCGCGTGCTTCTGCGTAGGAGCCCAGGATGTTGAAACCAATCAGGTTCTCGCCAGAGGAAACGCGCTCCATCATCGTCCCGGTTGAGGACTGGACCGAAAGACCACCTTTCGCCACAGCGGCCAGAGTTTTGAAGTAGTTTGGGTCGGCCTTGTAGTCCTGAACGGAAAGCATAAAGCCAAGACCGGATTTTTCGATATCGTAAGTGGTGACTTTTTTGCTGAATTTATCCGGCTGGCTGGCGATGAGTTTCGCCAGCGCCTCGTGGCTCTCAGGTACTTCGTTGGCCGGGATCAGGCGTTTGTTATAGATAAAAATAACCGGCTCGTAGGTGGTGCCGTACGCCTTGTCTTTCCATACCGCCCACTTAGGCAACTGACCTTGTTCGGGGGATTTGTACTCCTGGGCATAGTCGGTGGCGAGCTTCAGAGCGGTGTCCATCGAAGAGCTCCAGACTACGTCCCCGCTGGTACCGCCTGCGGCCTGCTCGCTGATATAACGGTTATACAGCTCGGTGCTGTTCATGTCGTTATATTCCACCTTGATACCCGGATAAGCGGCCTCAAAGCCTTGAATCAGCGGCGAGGCGGTTTTGGTGTCGGTGGTGGAGTAGAGCACCACTTTGCCTTCTTTGGTCGCGGCATCAATGATTTTCTGATAATCAGCCGGATAGCCCTGCGGCACGGCAGAAAACGCGGAGGTAGAGAACAGCACGGCAGAAGCAAGGAGAGAGACACGTAACTTATTCGACATTATTGTTAACCCCTAGTTACATTTGAGAAACTAAAAATCAACATAACGCATAACGTTTTTCAGGCAAGAGGGTGAGTTTTCTATCTTCGCGATTTGTGATTTCGAACGTTGTTTAAGCAATTAACACCATAAAAACCACGACGGAAATTTAACGATCTGCCTCAACAAAAAACAAAAAGGCACCCAGTGCGAACAATGGATGCCTTAGAGGTAAAGCTTAGTAATGGCGTATTAGAAAGCAGTCGTGTCTTTGAACAGACCCACTTTCATGTCGGTGGCGGTGTAGATCACGCGGCCATCAACCAGCACTTCGCCATCGGCCATGCCCATGATCAGGCGACGGTTGATAACGCGCTTAAAGTGAATGCGGTAGCTGACTTTTTTCGCCGTTGGCAGGATTTGCCCTGCCAGTTTGACTTCACCTACGCCCAGCGCACGGCCTTTACCTTCGCCGCCGAGCCAGCCGAGGTAGAACCCAACCAGCTGCCACATGGCATCCAGGCCCAGGCAGCCAGGCATCACCGGATCGCCAATAAAGTGGCAAGCAAAGAACCACAGGTCAGGGGTGATATCTAATTCTGCTTCAACGTAACCTTTATCGAAGTTACCGCCGTCTTCGGTCATTTTGACCACGCGGTCCATCATCAGCATTGGAGGCGCGGGTAACCGTGGGCCTTCAGCGCCAAACAGTTCGCCACGACCAGAGGCAAGAAGATCTTCTTTCGTATAGGATTCGCGTTTATCTACCATGTCTACAGTAAGCCTTTTTATAATGAAGCACGCAGGTTAGCTAACACGTGTACGCTCAACAAGTCCGATCAGTTGTGGTTGAACCAGTTGAGCCAGCGTAGCGGCCACGGAAAGCGTTGACGAACATCCGGCGCCGAAGCCTGAGCAATACGCTCCTGCACCGCACGCATCAGGGTGTTTTGCCCTTCGCCATCCCACGGGAGATTGGTCAATAACGGCAGGGCATCGGCCACGTCGTCAATAGCCCAAATCGAGAATTTATTTTGCTCGACGGCCTCCAGAACATCTTTATGCAGCGACAGGTGGCGTACGTTCGCCAACGGAATAATTACGCCCTGAGCTCCATTGAACTCACGCTGCTGGCAAATGCGGAAGAACCCTTCGATTTTTTCGTTCAGTCCGCCAACAGGTTGAACGCGGCCAAACTGATCGACCGAGCCGGTTATCGCGATGTGCTGATAAATCGGGACATTGGCGAGGGCGCTTATCAGTGCGCACAGTTCCGCCATCGAGGCGCTATCGCCGTCTACTTCGCTGTAAGACTGCTCAAAAGTGATCGATGCAGAGAACGGGATCTGCTGGTCGAGCTGTAGCTCAGCCATCAGAAATGCCTGCATGATCATCATGCCTTTGGCATGAATGTTACCGCCAAGTTCCGCCTTACGCTCAACGTCGGTGAACTCACCGTCGCCTACGTGAACTACGCAGCTAATGCGCGAAGGTTCACCAAAGGCACGCGGGTGACCCGGGAACTCAATCACCGACAGGGCGTTAATCTGGCCGATCGTTTCACCTTCGGTTTCAATCAGGATCTGCTCCATCAGGATTTCATCCTGCATGCGCTCGGCCAGGAAACCTTCACGCCATTCACGCTGTTCGAGCATCTGCTGGAGCTGTTCGGCGTTGAAGCTGTTTTCTTCGGTAAATGGCGCAACTTCACGCAGCTGGCGTGAAATCCAGGATGGGCACAGCGGTAATGTTTCCTGATCGCCCGTGTAGCGCACCGCTTCGCGAATCAGCGGTTGCCAGGCATCTGCAGCGGGGGCTGGCAGAGACTTCTTTTCGGCAATGGCGTAGATCCACTGGCACCAAAGCGCCATCTCGTCTGCAGAGGCGATTTGCAGATTGTCTTCAAATTCACTGTAGATAGCGGCAGAGGCGAGGTCCATTTCCATTTCCTGGAAATCGGCCAGCGAATCGCGCTCGCCAACCAGCACCAATTTAAAGTCGAGCGCCAGAGAAGGAATTTTGACCGGCAGCGGGCGGGTTTCGTCTGGTGAAATCCAGTCAAAACGGCCCTGGATCATCATCTGCTTAAGGCGCAGCCACAGCAGGGGTTGCGCAAGGACGCTGCGCAGGGACAGCACGAGCACGCCACCGTTGGCACGGTGAATCAGTCCGGGTTCAAGGGTGACCGCGCCAGCAAACTGGCGCACGCAGCCGAACAGCTGCTCTGCTTCAATCCAGTCGGCAGCGACAACTTCTCCGCGGGAAGCGAAATTGTCGTCGGCGTGCTCAGCAGGGCGCAGCGTCACCTGGTTTCCTTCAATGAGGTAATGTCCGCCGGTGAGCACTTCGGCTTCACCGCACGTTTCTTCAACGGCTGCTGCGATAAGGTCCAGGTATTCTTGCTCTTCTGGTGCTTTCACCAGCATCAAATCGACAGAAGAGACGGAAAGGTTGAGTTGCTCAATCCCGTAAAGTAAACGAGGTTGAACCGCAGAAAGAGGGGCAGAGTCGGTATCATAAGGCTGTGCAAAAATTTCCTGATAGCTTTCGGTATCAGGCACAAGGGCACGCCAGTCAAGTCGATTAGTCGTCAAAGTCGCTATATTTTTTAATGAGATGTCAAAGGCGCGATTATACAAGAATCGTCCGGGTAGCACACGGATAAAGCAGTATCACAGTTTTATCCCCCTCACAGCTTTGATTTTCAGTTCAGCGAATGGCGGAAAAACTGTTATTCTGAACTAAGTTACGCGGTCACACTGAGATCACAATGAAATATCAACAGTTGGAAAATCTCGAGAGCGGCTGGAAGTGGAAGTATCTGGTGAAGAAGCATCGCGAAGGAGAGTTAATCACGCGATACATCGAAGCCAGTGCAGCACAAGAGGCTGTGGAGCAGCTCCTGACGCTTGAGAACGTGCCTGTTTTGGTTCAGAGCTGGATCGATCAGCATATGAACCCAGCGCTGCATAACCGCATGAAGCAGACGATTCGTGCCCGGCGTAAAAGACATTTTAACGCCGAGCATCAGCATACCCGTAAGAAATCCATCGATCTTGAATACCTTGTCTGGCAGCGTCTGGCCGCGCTGGCACAGCGCCGGGGCAATACGCTTTCAGAAACCGTTGTTCAACTGATTGAAGACGCGGAACGTAAAGAGAAGGTGGAAAATAAGATGTCGACGCTTAAGCAGGATTTGCAGGCAATGCTAAGCAAAAAGTGACGTCGTGAAGAAAGGGGGGCGATAAAGTTCCCGCGGTATTCCAGCCAATAAAAAACCCCGCCTTGGCGGGGTTTTTGTTCAAGGAAGGGTAACTTATGCCGCAGGCTGAGTTACAACTTCTTTGATACCTTTAACTTCGATCTCAACGCGACGATCTGGAGCCAGGCAGTCGATCAGTTTAGCTTTAGGCGCTACTTTGTCACAGGTGTTGCCTGTAACTGGGTTAGATTTGCCCATGCCACGTGGAGAGATTTTGTTCGCCGGGATACCTTTAGAGATCAGGTAATCAACAACGCTCTGTGCACGTTTTTCAGACAGTTTCAGGTTGTACTGCTCAGAACCGATACGGTCGGTGTAACCCAGAACAACGACGGAACCGTCTTTCGGATCCAGGTTGCTCAGCTGGGTGTACAGCTGATCCAGTGCCTGCTGACCTTCTGGTTTCAGGGTTGCTTTGTTGAAGTTGAACAGAACGTCAGACTTCAGAGTGAAGTGCTTGGTCTGTACTTCTGGCGCTGGAGCCGGAGCTGGCGCTACAACTGGAGCAGCAGCTTCCTGCTGGCCGAAGCGGTAGGAAACACCTACGCTCAGCATGCCGTTGTCTGGACGAGTACCAACGGTCTGTGCATCACCGATGTTGTTAACCCACTGGTATTCCAGACGGGTAGCGATGTCACGGGTAACAGCCCACTCAACACCACCAGCGAATACTGGAGAAACACCGGTGTCGTGGTCTTTCAGACGCTCACCAGCCGCGTTGTTTGCGGTGGAGTCTGCACGCCATACCATGCCGCCCAGACGGGTGTAGATGTCCAGATCGTCAGTGATTGGGTAACCCAGTTTAGCGGTCAGCTGCACGCCCTGAGCTTTGAAAGCACCGTTTTCTGGAGTGCCTTTGTAAGGCATACGGCCCAGCCAGTCATAACCCATTTCGAAACCAACGTACGGGTTAACCTGGTAACCACCGAATGCGCCAGCACCCAGTTGGCTTTCGTGGGTCGGACCACTGCCGATACCACGGTCGTAGCCGTTACCGTAGAAACCGGTGTCGTGGTACTGGGACCAGCCCAGTTTAGCACCAGTATACCAGGTGTTATCTTTCGGTGCGGCCTGCGCTACGGTAGCGAAGCCAGCCAGTGCCACTGCAATCGCGATAGCTGTCTTTTTCATTTTTTGCGCCTCATTATCATCCAAAAGGCCATGAGCTCTAAACCAATTTAAAGCCCAGGGTTAAATCCTTCGCCCGGGTTTACGCTCAATTGTTACTCTACCGATATATCGGTGTTATGAAGAGCAACCCTGGCGAGGTAAAGTCTACAACGTAGTTGAAAAGTTACAAGTGTGAAGTCCGTCAGGCATATGAAAAAAAACGACTTGCATACATATCTTTTTACAAATTGGATGCTTTTTTAAGCAAGTACTTTATCCCTTGAACCCCGTCAAACCGCCATATGGCGGGTATTCTTGAATCATGACAGCGGATTATATGGCATGAGTAAAAAAATCCAGGATTTCTCCTAAATTTACTTAATGATACAAACTAGAATGAATTTTTAGGCCGTTTCGTGGTCTTGGACCGGATGTCATGTTGCTGGTTGGGCGCATAATGAACCCCATCGCACTCCCGGTTTCGGCTGCGATCGTTAGCCGTAAATGTTCTTCATCTGTTAATTCTTCCGTTAACCAGCCGATGACAACGCTGTAATTTCCCGTCTGCAAAGCTTTCACCATCGCGTCTACGGTGCATAAAGGATCTAACTGACTTGCCTGCATCACTTTTGCCAGCGGCAACCCCGCTGCCTGCAGCCATTCACGGCTGAGCTTCTGCTGCGGCGTGAGCCAGAGCTGCCAGCGAGATTGTTGTCCCAACTGCTGTAATAAAGGTAGCAGAATAAACTGCGTAACCCATGGGTTGTCTTCACTGTAGACCATTTCACTGATTAACCCCGGTGCGCTGTTATCAGAGGATGACTGAGCAGGGGAGTGCGCAGCAACTGCAACATGACGAAAGTGAGTTTGAAGGTTATGTGAGTGCATAGTGAGTCCCGCCTAATGGGTTACTGTATGAATATACAGTAATGCCTGTACGAACAAAGATCAACCGAAATTTCGGAAAGTGTCTCGCAATTTCTTCATGCAATACCGCTCCGGATGAAATTGTCGTTGCCATTACCTTTAACCTTACTTATTTTCTGGTGTTAGGAGGGAAAGTAACTACAGTAGCTATTTAACAGTTGATATATAAGGACATATTATGAAGGATGTTACGTTTCTTAGAATTCATAAATCACAGGAATATCTTTCTTCGCTGGGTAAAATTGGTTGTCGGCCGCTATTTGGTGGTTACAGCCTGACTGTCGAAGGGGTCGTCTTTGCTATGGTGGCGAAAGGCGAGCTTTATTTGCGTGCCTGTGAACAGTGTGCAGATTATTTCAGCCAAAAATCGTCATCACCTCTCATGTACAGGAAAAGAGGACTTCCTGTGGCATTAAATTACTATCATGTGGATGAAGAACTCTGGGAGAACCCGGACAAACTTGTCGAGCTTTCCATTCTGGCATTACGAAACGCCCAGCGTGAGAAAACGCAGATAAAGATACGTTCCCGGCGGCTTAAAGATCTCCCTAATCTTTCTTTAAATATAGAAGTCATGCTTTGCGAAGTGGGGATCAAAGATCCGCAAACTCTGCAGCTTTTCGGTGCCAAAAGGTCATGGTTAAAAATACGCAGCACGAGGGCAACTGTGGGTATTAAAGTACTGCTTGCACTCGCGGGAGCCATTCAAGGTGTCCATGAGGCGGTACTCCCTTTAGAGGTTCGAAATGAATTGACGGAGTGGTGGCGCCGCTATGAGCAGCGCCAGCCTTCCTATTCGGAGCACTGAGAGATTTGCTGCTGAAGGCGAGAGATTTCTGGCAGCAGAGCAATCAAAAGTCCGACTTGCTGCAGAACAAGGGGTTCTTTTGTTTCTGCTCGGGCCTCAAGATGTGAGATGCGGGCAGAAAGACCCCCGAGAGCTCTCTGAACGCGTTCTTCATCAACCGGTAGGTGATGAAGAGCATCATCCACATAGCAAACGGCATCATCAAGCAGCATGAGCGTATCACCGTGGCTGAGTTTTTCCCTGTGCGCGCCTAACGCAGAGATGTAGCTATTAAAGGAGTGATTCAGACAGAGCAGGCGGAATGCCGCTTCTCGCATCTCTTTTGATACGTGAGGTTCAGAGGACATATTTGAAACCACTGAAGCCAGCTCGGCATCTTTGTTGTGCGCATCTCGCCGGGCTATACGGTATTCAAGACGATTATCCCGCCCCTGGTGATACTGCTCGAGAATGGCATCGAGATAGCGGCAGTTGGCGTTGAATGCACGTTCAACGACCAGCGATAACCGACGGAATCGCCAGTCTGGCCAAATGAAACTTACCGCGGCCCAGGCTATAGCACAGCCCAGTAACGTATCAAAAACGCGAGGGAGAGCGACTTCGAAACCTTCGCCCAGCAGGTTAAAGCACAGCAGTACCAGCAGCGTAATAAACATGGTGGCATGAGCGTACTGGACGTTGCGGAACGCGAAGAACAGCACGCCGGTAATGACAATCAGTATTAGCTGGCCTTCCAGGGATGGGACCAGCCAGAGTAAAGGCAGGCCAATCGCCACGCCGACTAACGTGCCGATGATACGCAACGCTAAGCGCCGCCGGGTAGCGCTGTAGTTCGGCTGGCAGACAAAGAGGCTGGTCAGCAGTATCCAATATCCGTGCTGCAGGCCAGTAAATTGAATAAAGGCATAGCCAACGCACAACACCAGCGACATGCGCACCGCGTGACGGAAGAGCGCGGACTCCGGCGTGAGGTTCAGCTTTAGCCGCTGCCATATATCATCGAAGCCCGTCAGCCTGTCGTCGGCAAGGCGGTTTTCCGGATCGTTTTGCGGCTCGGCAATGGCCTGTTCAGACTCAATGTTTGCCAGTTGGGCATCAATCGCCCGCAGGTTTGTAATCAGAAATCCCAGCGCTTTTATTTCTGCAGCGGTTGCGTGGCCTGCTCGAATACGATCCAGAGCGGAATCAAGATGGGTAAAAGCGCGCTCAAAACGAGGATCGTGCTGATAAGGGATGCGCAGCAGGATAGAACGCGAGAGTTGCTGGCAGGCCTGAGATTGCATCGTTAGCAGGCGTTGGAAACGGAACATCACATCGCTGTAGCGAAATTTATCGCGCAGAGCCTGGTATTGAATATGGGATGAGCTGGCTCTCTCATGAATATCCTGGGCTACAAAATAATAGTGCAGCGTGCGGCGAGTCCCCCTCTGACCACGGTCCCCGCGAAGGCGCGTCAGCAATGAGCTCTTGGTCTGATTCAGGGTGGTAACCAGCTGACTGTTCGCCATGGCCAGCTGCAGCATCGGGGCCTGGGTTTCATCTTCAATGTCGGGGTCAAACAGCGTCGCTTTAATTTCCAGAAAGCTCGCAAGGCTTTCATAGCAGCGCGCCAGATTGTCCTGTAGCGGGCGAATAGGGAAAATTAAGTGGCCTGCCAGCGTCAGCAGGTTGTACCACACCGCGCCTGCCAGGAGGAACAGCGGCTGCTGATACCAGTGCTCATAGAGGGAAATTCCGAGCATGGTATAAATGGCTATCAGCAGCGCACCAAAGGCAATAGTGGCATAGCGTTGACCCAATCCACCGAGGAGGATAAACCCGCTGGTTGAAACCGTTAAACCTAATGCAAACAGCCATGGCCAGGGGAACAGCAGTTCGACAGATACCGAGGCGATAAAAAAGCTGACCAGGGTTATCAGTAAATTGCGTAACCTTCCGCTTACGCGGTCGTCAAGATCGGCCAGCGCCGCAGCAACAACGCCAAGCGTGAGCGGAATGGTCAGCTTCACTTCACCGAGCCACCACGGCAGCGCCACGGTGCCCGTAAGAGCAATAAATATGCGCAAGTTATAAAGCCAGGCGCTGTTCCAGGTATAACGGCGTACAAGTGGGCTTAGGGTCAGCACGAATGCTCCTTACTGGAAACGGCGACGTGCGTTAGCTTCACGCGCGGCTCGCGCCACTTCAACTGGCACAACACGGCGGCCAACGGGCCATAATGCAATGGCCGCAATCTTGAAATTAGCAATGCCTACCGGGATCCCAATAATCGTGATGCACTGCGCGATCCCTGCCAGAATGTGCATAATGCACAGCCACCAGCCGAAGAAGATCAGCCACAGTATATTCAGCACCGTGCCGCCGGTATTCAGCAGCGCATTTTTACCCTGTGGATTAAGCTCATCGACGTGAACGGCTTCGTTTCCGTAAGGCACAAAGGAAAGCTTGGTGATTTCCCAGCAGGAACGGGTCAGCGGCAGGGTGAAAATCAGCACAATGCTGACCAACGTGGCAAATAACCATGAAAGGGTGGTCAAAAAACCCCCCAGCACGAAGTTCAGAACATTTAATACGGTACGCATAGTGACGCTTCCCTGGCAGAAAATAACAGAATGATTAACCACAGCAATTGTAACGCGTTTTTACTCTGGAGCGTCATTCCATCGGCAGTTAAACTTGGGCCACAACCTCCTCATCGGATCGGGCAACGTAATGGAACTCAAAGCAACTTCTCTCGGCAAGCATTTAGCACAGCACCCTTATAACCGGGTCAGGCTGCTGTCGGCCGGCGTTGAGGTCAAAGGCGATCGCCACGAATATCTTATCCCATTCAACCAGTTAATCGCGATCAACTGCAAGCGCGGGCTGGTATGGGGCGAACTGGAGTTCGTGCTCCCTGATGACAAAGTCGTTCGCCTGCACGGCACCGAATGGGCTGAAACCCAGCGCTTTTTCCACCATCTGAATTCGCTCTGGTTTAACTGGAGTACGGAGATGAGCGAGGTTGCCGCTGAAGTGCTTGCCGCTCAGCGAGAGGAGATAGAGAAGCGCACCCGCAAAGAGGTGTGGTTCAGGCACAGCGATATGCAAGCGCTACAGGATAATCTGCGCGCCGCCATCGCAGCGCTTCCGCTTCCGCACGCCAGGTTGGGTGAATTTGAAAATTGCCGCGAAGCGTGGGCAATATGCAAAGCCTGGCTTGAACAAGGTGAGGAACGCCGTCATCAGCGGAATAGCGCTTATACCGACCGTATGCTGGAAAAATACGCCACTTTCTTTGAGCAGGTAGAAAGCTCGCCGTTAAACCCTTCCCAGGCACGTGCCGTGGTTAATGGGGAAGATTCGCTGCTGGTATTGGCCGGGGCAGGCAGCGGTAAAACCTCGGTGCTGGTGGCTCGTGCAGGCTGGCTATTACAGCGTGGCGAAGCCACCGAAGATCAAATCCTGCTGCTGGCCTTTGGCCGCCAGGCCGCACAGGAAATGGATGAGCGTATCGCGAGCCGCCTGCATACCGAGGCTATTTCCGCCAGAACGTTCCACTCATTAGCGCTGCATATTATTCAGCAGGGCAGCAAAAAAGTGCCTCGGGTGAGCGAGCTTGAGAGCGACACCGCCGCTCGCCATCAGCTGTTGATTGACAGCTGGCAACAGCAGTGTCGCGAGAAAAAGGCGATGGCGAAAGGCTGGCGGCAATGGCTCAGCGAAGAGCTTGAGTGGGATATCCCTGAGGGCGAGTACTGGCAGGATAAACGCCTGGCGAAGCGGCTTGCCAGTCGCCTGGATCGTTGGCTTGGCCTGATGCGAATGCACGGCGGTTCACAGGCGGAAATGATAGAAAGCGCCCCTGAACAGGTTCGTGAACTTTTCACTAAGAGAATCAAGCTGATGGCCCCGCTGCTGAAAAGCTGGAAAGCCGCCCTTAAAGCCGAAGAGGCGGTTGATTTCTCCGGGTTGATTCACCAGGCGATCAATGTGCTTGAAAAGGGGCGGTTTATCAGTCCGTGGAAGCATATTTTAGTGGATGAGTTCCAGGACATTTCTCCGCAGCGGGCGGCCTTGTTAGCGGCTTTGCGGCGGCAAAACTCGCATACTTCTCTGTACGCCGTGGGTGACGACTGGCAGGCCATTTACCGCTTTAGCGGGGCAGAAATGACGTTAACCACCGCATTTAACCAGCATTTCGGTGAGGGGGACAACTGCGCGCTGGATACCACCTATCGCTTCAACGATCGTATCGGTGAGATAGCCAACGGGTTTGTGCAGCAGAACCCTTACCAGCTACGTAAGCCACTGAACAGCCTTTCAAAAGGTGATAAAAAGGCCGTTACCCTGCTTGCCGATGACCGGCTGGACGATTTGCTGGACAAGCTTAGCGGCTATGTACTGCCGGAACAGCGCATTCTGGTCCTGGCGCGCTATCACCATTTAAGGCCAGACAGCCTGGAAAAAGCCGCCACTCGCTGGCCAAAGCTCAATATCGATTTTATGACCATCCATGCCAGCAAAGGGCAGCAGGCGGACTACGTCATTATTCTTGGGTTGCAGGAAGGAAAAGAAGGTTTCCCTGCCCCTGCCCGGGAGTCAATCATGGAACAGGCGCTCCTGCCGCAGCCCGAGGATTTTCCGGATGCAGAGGAGCGGCGTTTGCTTTATGTGGCGCTGACCCGGGCACGCCACCGCGTCTGGCTTATGTTTAATAAACAGGAGCCTTCAGTCTTTGTTGACGCGCTCAGGCGGCTCGGCGTGCCGGCAGCGAATCGCCCCTGATTACTTCAGGCGTTCGCTAAGATAGCGTTGGTAGTCTGGAATCAGAATATCAACGCTTTCGTTAAAGCCCGGGGAGTGAATGATAAAGTCCGCGGTGGAGAGGTTGGTGGCGACCGGAATGTTCCAGACGGTCGCCAGGCGCAGCAGGGCTTTAACGTCGGGATCGTGAGGAACGGCATTGAGCGGATCCCAGAAGAAAATCAGTACGTCAATTTTGCCTTCAGAAATTAAGGCTCCTACCTGTTGATCGCCCCCCATAGGGCCGCTGAGCATGGCATTGACCTCAAGGCCCGTCGCTCGCTGAATCAAATTACCCGTTGTCCCGGTGGCATATAATGTGTGCCTGGCAAGGGTTGCTTTATGACGCTGTACCCACTTTAAAAGTGCATCCTTACAGTGATCGTGGGCAACCAGTGCGATATGTTTATTTACCGCAAGGGTGCGGGTTGTTAATTCCATTGTCTTTTCCTGGGCAGTTTTAGGCTGCGGACAGATTACTAAAAGTGCCCGATGCTGCAAGAGTACGGCATCAAAAAAGCGAACTGGCTCGTCGGTTTATTACGGCGCGGGCGTCTCGTTTGCCCAGCGTAAAAAGCGCGCTCGCGTCGGCTTGTCGGCCTGGCTAAACCAATACTTCAGCCGCTGTTCGGTCAATGTTTCGGGCTGAGCTGACGGGAAGTCTGGCTGAGCTGCGGCAAAGCGCTGCGCCTCGTCACCGGCTTTTAGCACGGCGAATTCCGGCATTGACGCCTTTTTTCCTGATTTATTATAGCGTTGAGTCTCTTCTTCGTAATCCTTCCCGGTTGATTCTGGTTTAGTGTTCAGGGAATCGGTGCGAACGGGAACAGGCTGCGCATGGCCATCAAGAAGCCTAATTTGAGGAGAAGTGACGGGATGCACGGCGTCTTTGGGCGACAGAACAATGTTTACCTGGTCTATCTCTTTGGTGTCAAAGCTTATAATTAACGGTGAAGACAGCCCCGGAAACCTGCCGCGAGGAGGGGGGCTGAATCTTTTTTCTAGTTTCAGGACTAGCTGGTGCGGGCCATTGTCTATTTCAATGCTGTCTGCGCCTTTTAATAGAGAACTGGAAACTCTTTTTCCGTCCAGAACCAGTAAGTCGACCTCGGCCGAAAGGCGCAGCGTGGTCCCCCATACCAGGGCTGGCATCATCAATATTAACGCTGCAATTGGCAGACCGACTCTCATTTCACTCTCCCTGATGAGCATGCTGAGCGGATGTTTCAACGTTTTTCCAGAATACCGTCTATTAACATATAGACATATTTCCAGAAATTGCCCTCCTGAGTTTCCAGTTCAAAGATGGCCGGGTGGCCGGCTTTGACATACACTTCAAACAACAATTTAGGGGGCGCTATGAAACAAAGTGATATCGAAAATATCCTGAAAACAACTCGCACCATTGCGCTGGTGGGGGCAAGTGACAAGCCCGATCGCCCGAGCTATCGGGTTATGGATTACCTGCTAAAACAGGGTTATGAAGTGATTCCTGTCTCGCCAAAGGTGGCGGGGAAAACGCTGCTGGGGCAGCAGGGCTACGCCACGCTAGCTGACGTGCCGAAGAAAATTGATATGGTTGATGTGTTCCGCAACTCCGAGGCGGCCTGGGGCGTGGCGCAGGAAGCGATAGCCGTTGGGGCGAAAACGCTGTGGATGCAGCTGGGCGTGATTAACGAGCAGGCCGCGGTGCTGGCGCAGAATGCAGGGTTAAGCGTCGTGATGGATAAATGTCCGGCGATTGAAATACCGCGGCTTGGACTGGCGAAATAAGAAAAACCCCGCTTCGGCGGGGTTTTTAATCAGTTACGCAGGCGTGGAGCCTGAAGCTGCTGGCGTATCGAGGCAGCCAGTTCATCCATAGACGGCTGTTCAGGGTGCTCGTCGTCATCCTCAGAACTGAGCTGAGCTTCTGCGAGATAGGTATGAATCGCCTGGCCATCGTCATCTTCCATCACCACGTGGTACCAGGGCGCCGCGCGAAGTGCGCTATTGTCGGCCAGGTCATCTTCCTGCGGCTCATCGAGCGAATACTCAGGGTCAATGTCGACCACTACGCCCAGATAGCCCAGTAAAGAATGACGAACCTGCTGGCCAATACCGTATTTGCTGGCAATCATAGTCACCTCCCGGGAATATTACTCTGCATAGGGATATGCGGGCAATTTCCCCTTTTTCAAGCTACATGACTCGACAGGCAAACCCTTTCAGATACAGCCCTTCCGGGTAGGTTGCGATCACCGGGTGATCGGCCGCCTGACGGAACTGCTCTATAAATTGTACATCACGTCCGGCATCTACGGCGGCGTCGGCGATGATTTTCTGGAATAAATCTGTGGTCATCAGCCCGGAGCAGGAGAAGGTCATCAGAATGCCGCCGGGATTCAATAACTGAATGGCTAACATATTGATATCTTTGTAACCCCGGCAGGCACCCGCCAGCTGGTTTTTGTTTTCAACAAACTTTGGCGGATCCATGACGATAACGTCGAACTTTTCGCCCTGGTCGCGGTATTTGCGCAGCAGTTTGAATACGTCGTCACGCAGGAACTCTGCTTTGCTGAGGTCAAGTTTGTTTAGCTCAACGTTTTGTCTGGCGATGTCTAATGCGTCCTGGGAGGTATCCACGCTCACCACCTGGCTGCAATTCCCCATCAGCGCAGAAACGGCAAAACCGCCGGTGTAGGAGAAGCAGTTCAGCACCCGCTTATTATCGACGTAGCGGCGAGTTGCAAAGCGGCTGTCGCGCTGATCGAGGTAATAGCCGGTTTTATGCCCGCCCTGAATATCAACCAGCAGCTTCATGCCGTGCTCTTCAATCGGCAGCAGGGCAGGTGGCAGCTCACCGCTCACCGGTCCCTGAGTCAGCTCCATACCTTCTTTCTTACGCACCGTCACGTCAGAGCGATCGTAAATAGAACACTCTGGATAGAGAGACTGCAGGGCCGCAACCAGTGCCGGGCGCTGGTACTCTGCGCCTGCAGACAGCAGTTGCAGAACCAGGAAGTTACCGAAACGGTCGATGGTCACGCCAGGCAAACCGTCTGATTCACCGGCAATCAGACGGTAGCTGTCCAGACCGTCACGTTTAGCCAGCCAGTCACGCCACTGCTGCGCCTGCTGCAGGCGGCGGGTGAAGAAGGCGATGTCGATGCTTTCATCCTGGTTAAAGGTCCAGACGCGGGCGCGAATTTGTGACTCGGGTGAAAACGCAGCGCGAGCTAACCATTTCCCCTGGCTGTCTACCACATCAACCGTTTCGCCGAGACTGGCCTTACCTTCCAGACGCGCAACCGCGCCGGAGAAAACCCATGGATGACGGCGCAATAACGATTTCTCACGCCCTTTGGCTAACACTAAACGTACGCTCATAATTTTTTTGCTGCTTTGCTAAGAAATGGGCGCCATTTTCAGGTTTAGGGCGGGTAATTGCAATGGAATAACGCGAAAAGTACCGCCGGACTGCAACAGAATATCCTGTGATTATAATTGAATATATATGCTTAATTTCGGTATTTATATTTATTGTGATATTTTTAATTGGTTGATGAGCATGGCATTTTGTTTTTATAAATGTGGGTATAAATGTTCTGCGTATTATTCGAACCGTTCATTTCTCAAGGAGAGACACCATGTCTATTTTTTGTGCGCGTCGCCTGGCATTAACGGCTGGCTCGCTGCTGCTGACAAGCCTGCCTGTTTTGGCAGCACTGCCTCAGGCACCTGGTTATGTTGACGACGCAGGCGCAACGGCAGCGGCGAAAACCCGCATTCTACCTCCGATGTTTGAGCAGGCTCTGACCAGCACTAAATTCCTCGCAGACGCTAAAAACCCGCTAATTACGCTTGCTGAGAGCAGTGATTTTCATAAAACCAGCAACTATCTGCAAACCGTGGAGTACATGAACAAAATTGCGGACGCCTCTGGTGGCCTCATCAGGCTGGAGTGGCTGCCGGAAAAAAGCGCGGAAGGTTATCAGATGATGCTGGCGGTAGCCTCGACTTCGCAGGATAAAAGTGCCGCAGGATTAAGGGCCTCAGGAAAACCAACGGTGCTGATTGAGGCGGAAATTCACCCCGGCGAAGCTAACGGCAAAGATGCTATGTTCATGCTGTTGCGGGATATGAGCACCGGCGACAAGCCGCTGGCAGCGCTGCTCGACAAGGTCAATATTCTGTTTATTCCGACGGTGAATATTGATGGTGATATGCGCACCAGCGCGTATGGCAGAATTAACCAGAACGGCCCGGACATCACCGGCTGGCGGGTTAATGGCCAAAACCTTAACCTGAACCGTGATTTCACTAAACTCGACAGCGCCGAAATTCGCAATATCGCCTGGGTGTTCAATCAATATGACCTGAGCTTTTTCGCCGACACGCATTCTACCGACGGCGCTATGTATCCCTATGACAGCTCATACTGCAACAACGGTCAGGGCTGGTCACCCGCCGCTACGCGCTGGATGGACAGCGTGATGCAGCCTCATGTTTACCAGCAAGTACAAAGCTACGGGCATCACATTCATGAATGCATCAGCCTGAACAGCAACCAGGACCCGACCCAGGGCTATTACCCGTATCGCACCGACCTCGCTCGTTTTTCTAACCAATATGGCGATATTCGTAGTGTGCCTTCTATCCTGATTGAGCAGCATGCGCTCCATCCCTACAAAACTCAGGTGCTGGGCAATTACGTCATGCTAAAAGCGATGTTTGAGTCCATCGGCGATAATGCTGATTCGCTGAAAAAAGCTATCGCAGCGGACAAGGAAAAAGCGCTGACCGACAAAGACGTCATCCTGACATGGAAGCCGGGAGCGCCAACGCAGGTGCCGTTTATTGTGGGTGACTGGCACTACGAAGTCTCTCCGATAACCGGGCAAAAGACGATTAAATGGAGTAATAAACCAAAAACTATAACCGTGCCGGTGACCGCCAATGACGTACCTGATTTAACCCTTTCACGCCCGACTGAGTACATCGTTCCGGCCCAATGGGGAACGGTGATTGAACGGCTTCGGGCCCACGGCATTCAGATGAAAACTCTGGAGAAGGCTACGCCTGTTGAGGTGACTTTGTATCGCATGAATAACGTGAAACTTGCGGATGGCTTTGAGCCAGATCGTGCGGCAAAAGGGCAGATCCCGGGTTATGAAGGGCATCTGTTAGTGAGCGGTGAGGCTGAGCCTTTCAAACGTCTGCAAACCTTCCCTGCGGGATCGGTTGTTATCTCTACCCATCAGCCGTTAGGCGTTCTGGCGATGGACCTGCTTGAGCCAGCCAGCCCTGACTCCTTCTGGGCCTGGGGATTCTTTAACGCCACGCTGGTTTCTGCCGAAGAGCCGGAAGAGTATGTTATGGAGCCGATGGCCCGCAGGATGCTGGAGCAGGACCCGAAACTGAAAGCCGAATTCGAGCAGAAGCTGAAATCGGATAAGGCGTTTGCCGCCGACGGCAGCGCGCGGCTGGAGTGGTTTTATAAACATACGCCGTTTTACGATGCCAATGCCTGGGTCTATCCGGTAGGACGAGTCGAGGTAAAATAGCTTTCCGTCTCGCAAAATGGCCGTGCCGGTGGCGCGGCCGTTCCTATTACGGATGAAAAAACCTTACGGGCTGTTAGACTTGAGTCAGGTTTATGTGCGGGAGTAAATGATGGCAAACGACTCACAAAAGCAGTGCATAAAGTGCTGGGTTCACGGAATGGTGCAGGGCGTGGGCTTTCGCTACAGCACGCAGCGGGAAGGCGAGAAACTTGGCTTAACCGGGTACGCCCGTAACCTTGACGACGGCAGCGTCGAAGTGGTGGCCTGCGGAGAGACGGAGCAGGTTGAAAAGCTGCTGGCCTGGCTGAAAGCCGGCGGGCCACGTAGCGCCAGGGTTGATAAAGTCCTCGTTGAGC
The DNA here is from genome assembly GCF_013386425.1 of Cedecea sp. P7760. Classification (NCBI taxonomy): domain Bacteria; kingdom Pseudomonadati; phylum Pseudomonadota; class Gammaproteobacteria; order Enterobacterales; family Enterobacteriaceae; genus Cedecea; species Cedecea sp. P7760. The sequence goes on from NZ_JACARU010000010.1 coordinate 73,234, forward strand.
CTCACCAACCCGAGCGTGAATGGGTCAACTTTGGTATCCGCTATTAGATGCACTTCACTGGTTTAGGTAATCCCGCGATTTTGGTGGCCTGCTTCGCCGGGCCCTTCGGGAACAGGCGATAGAGATAACGGCTATTGCCTTTCTCTTCGCCAAATTTATTTGCCATGGCTTTAACCAGCATGCGAATGGCCGGGGAGGTATTAAACTCCAGGTAAAATTCGCGCACAAAACGCACCACTTCCCAGTGCTCCACCGCGAGGGTAATGCCTTCTCCGGCGGCAATCACTTCCGCCAGCGGCTCGCTCCACTCCTGGCTATTTTTCAGGTAGCCATCGGCGTCTGTCTCTATTTCTCTGCCTTCAAAGGTCAACATAGTTATCCGCTATTTACGTCAAATCGGGCGAAGTGTAGCAAATTTTCTCCGTGGGCTTAAGGATGGAATGTGGTGGAATTGAGGGCAAAAAAAAGAGAATGCGCAGGGCATTCTCTTTTTTGGTAAAGCCGTATTAGTTAGTCGCGGCTGGCAAAACCAAGGATGCTCAGCAGGCTAACGAAGATGTTGTAAAGAGAAACATACAGGCTTACGGTCGCGCGGATGTAGTTGGTTTCACCGCCGCGAATGATGTTGCTGGTCTCAAACAGGATGGCACCTGAGGAAATCAGGATAAACACCGCGCTAATCGCCAGGTGCAGAGCAGGCAGCTGCAGGAAGATGTTAGCCACCATACCAATCAGCACCACCACCACGCCCGCCATCAGCATACCGCCGAGGAAGGACATGTCTTTGCGGGTCGTCAGCACATACGCCGAGCAGCTAAAGAACACCAGCGCGGTACCGCCCAGCGCCATGCCAATAACGTCGCCCATGCCGGCGGACAGATAGGCATTCAGCATTGGTCCCAGGATATAGCCCAGGAAGCCGGTAAAGGCGAATGCAGATAAAATGCCTACCGGTTTATCCGCGGTTTTATAGGTCAGGAACATCAGGCCGTACATACCAACCAGCGTCAGAATCAACCCTGGAGAAGGCAGCATCAGCACGGTGCTGGCCGTTGCAGTCAACGCGGAAAATGCCAGCGTTAAACTCAGCAGGAAATAGGTATTACGTAGCACCTTGTGGGTGCTGAGCAGTGACGAACGGTCACGCGAGGAGGTAATAATGCGATCCATTCTAAAACTCTCTCTTTTACAGGTGTTTTATGGTCATGAGCATAATGCCCGCCTTTATTAGACAAAAGCCTTTTTACCCATCTTTACCTCGTGCACTTTATCACATTGTACAAAATTAATGCCATAACACCCACTTATAGGTGGCTGAAAAATATTGCTTTATTACCTAAAGCCGACTAAGAGTGTTAGCCGTACCGTCGTTAAATAACATCAATAAGGCGTAGGTCATGAAAGCAAACAACAACACATTTTCAAAATCATTGGTCGCTCTGGGTCTGCTCAGCGCTATTTCTGGCGCATGGGCAGCAGACGTTCCGCCAGGAACCGAGCTTGCAGCCAAACAGGAGCTGGTACGTAACAACGGCAGTGAACCCGCATCGCTGGATCCCCATAAAGTAGAGAGCGACGTTGAGGCTAACATCATTGGTGACTTCTTTGACGGCCTGATTCGCGTCAAAAACGATGGCACCATCGAACCTCATCTGGCGGCAAAGTGGGACAATCAGGACAATAAAGTCTGGACGTTCCATCTGCGCCCGGGCCTTAAATGGTCCAATGGCGAGCCCATTACCGCGCAGGACGTGGTCTGGAGCTGGAAGCGCTTAGTTGATCCTAAAACGGGTTCCCCTTATGCCACTTATCCCGGCACGATGCACATTGAAAATGCCAACGATATTGCCGAGGGTAAGAAGCCGGTAGACAGCCTTGGCGTGAAGGCGCTGGATGCCAACACCGTGCAGGTCACGCTCGATCAACCAACCTCGGCCTTCCTGCTGATGCTCGGCCACACGTCAATGGTACCCGTGAGCGAAGCGGCTGTAGAAAAATTTGGCGATAAATGGACCCAGCCGGCCAATTTCGTGAGCAGCGGCCCGTATAAGCTGTCGCAGTGGGTAGTAAATGAGAAAGTCGTCGGCGAGCGTAATAAACAGTACTGGGACGACGCTCACACGGTGATTAATAAGGTGACTTACCTGCCGGTCACTTCTGGTACATCGGATATCAACCGCTACAAGGCGGGTGAAATTGATATCACCTATACCGTGCCGGAAACGCTCTTTGCCTCACTTAAAAAATCTATTCCGGATCAGGTCCATATCACGCCTTACCTGTCCACCTACTATTACGAATTCAATACCACCAAAGCGCCGTTCAATGACCCACGTGTCAGGCTCGCGCTGAATTTGGCGCTGGATAAAGACATCATTGCCGAGAAAGTATTAGGACAGGGGCAAAAGCCTGCGTGGCTGGTTAGTCAGCCTAAAATTGGCGGCATTGAGCTTAAACCAGCCGAGTACGGCAGCTGGAGCCACGATAAGCGCATTGCGGAAGCGAAAAAATTACTGGCAGAGGCGGGCTTCAACGAGAAACACCCGCTGCAGTTCAACCTGCTTTACAACACCTCTGAATCTCACCAGCGCATTGCCATTGCTGCCAGCTCGATGTGGAAGAAAAACGTTGGCGTCGAGGCTAAGCTGCAAAACCAGGAATGGAAAACCATGCTGGACACCAAGCGTACCGGTAATTACGAGCTGGTGCGTTATGGCTGGATTGCCGACTACGATGATGCGGCTACCTACCTGAACAACTTCCGTACCGGCGACAGCCAGAACAGTTCTAAGTACAGCAACCCGGCCTATGACGAGATTATTGCCAAAGCCTCTCAGGCCAGCAGCCAGGAAGAACGCGCCAGATACTATCAGCAGGCTGAAGATATCCTTGCTAAAGACGTGCCGACCATTCCTATTTACCACTATGTGAAGGTCCAACTGGTAAAACCTTACGTTGGGGGTTATGCACCGAGCACGCTGGGTAAATATCTAACCCAGGATCTCTACATCAAAAAACACTAATGCCAATGCTGCCCTCCACCCGGGGGCAGCAAAAGCGGTTTTAAACTGAGCATGTTGCTGCTGTTTCAGGCAAATAACACAAATGTGATGAAATTTCAGGCGATTGAACAAAATCGTGCTTTACATGAAGTATGGCTATGTTTATAGTTCGCCTCGTTGGAAGTGTGGCCGAGCGGTTGAAGGCACCGGTCTTGAAAACCGGCGACCCGAAAGGGTTCCAGAGTTCGAATCTCTGCGCTTCCGCCAACATTCGAAGGGGTTGCCGAAAGGCAGCCCCTTTTGCTTATGTGCGGGGCAATCTGCGCGGCAAAATTGGCACCAAACATCCCCCCCCCTCATAAACTCTTTTTCTTTCGGTAGTTTCCGGGAGACATCTTGAAGCTTCGGGTAAAAAGTCGGTTAAAACTCTGCTGCGAATCAAAGCCGTACTTTACTGAAATGTCTACGATCCGCTCTTTGGTGTTTTTGAGATCCTGCGCGGCAAGCTGTAACTTTCTGCTCCTGATGTACCGGCCTATGCTTTCGCCTTTATAATGTAAAAATATTCTCTGAAAGTGCCATTTGGAATAACCCGAGTAGCGGGCCACATCTTCGATACGCAATCGGCGGTGAATATTATTGTCAATCCAATATGAGATGGTTTCTATTACCTTTGCAGAAAGGTTCACGTAGTTATCCTTCATTGTTGACAAGCATTTCTATGCGAGAGTTAGTGGGTAAGTGATTTTATTAAATAACGCAGGTGGCGAGCTGAAACATAACGATCGATCCGCGTTATCTTCGGTGAATGACAGTGTTTGTGCTTTGCCAGGATGGTTCTATTTTGACATTGCACATTCATCTTTTTCACGCATGAAATGTTACAGATATTAAATTCATGTTTAGCATAAAAACACATTTTAAAGTCATGGGTACACCTGGGCGAAAAAAATGCCGCAAAAATGAAAGTCATCACAAGTGCGATCTTCATAGCTGTGCTTTATTTCTGCAAGTCAATCATGATGTTGTCAGATATCAGGTTAACGGTCAGAAAGTATAATTGACGGCGAGCGTGCCCGTTGTGCCGTCCCGTCGCATCACAATAGGGCTATTGGCGGCATTCTTGTTCAGCCAGGCATAGCTCAGGCTGAGCCATGCTCCCCAGTGCTCGCTGAACTGATGGGTTAGCGTCAGGCTGGTATCCGTGCCGTAAAACCCACCGGCGCTGCGGTAGTGCGAGAAACCGGAACGGCTGTGCTGCTGCTCATTGACCCCATACCAGGTATTCATGTAACGGGCATCGCCGAATAACGCGCTGGCCTGAAACGTAATAGAATTATCTTCATTCATAATGGGGATGTAATCAACTGAAGTGGAATAAGACACGCCCTGGCCATCGTTCAGCGGCAGCGTTGTTTTTCCTTCTATTACCAGCCAGGGGGCCAGCGCCCAGCCGAGTGCAATACCCGAATTAACCGTGGATGAAATATTACCCATGCCTTTAAGTTTATCGGACCCTTTGCGCCAGCCTGAATTTTTATCCGTGCGGCCGGAGTCATAACCCAGCGTCGGCTCTATATATAAACCATTATCGTTTTGAAGATGTATGCCAAGCCCATTCATCGAATCAAAGAAAATATTGTTCTTCTGGATATGAATTAGCGGAATAACAGTAGAGCTCTGCTCATTGGCACCGCTATAGCGCGGAGAAGACACGGCGCCAAGACCAAAAGTAATAGCGGTTTCATCAGCATTAAATTCACTTGCATATACAGATGAAATACCTGAGATTAGCAGCAGTGCGATTATGTATTTTGTGCTTTTCTTCGTTAACATTATGATTCTCATTGTCAGGTGTTTATATTTTCGTGCATGCTTAACTCAGTAAGTAAAAGGATTATGCTGAGGGCTTATCAATGAACTGCCAGGGATTTGTGAAGAAACTGTCAAGGTAACATTAAATGAAAAATAAACGGGTCCTGGTCATTGAAGATGATGCCGATGCGGCAAATGTGTTAGAGGCCTATCTCACGCGTGAAGGGTATAGCGTCTCGGTGGCGGGTGACGGCCTGGCGGGCATGAATACGGTGTTAACGTGGAAGCCCGATCTTATCCTGCTGGACGTCATGCTACCCGGCATGAACGGCACAGAAATCCTTGCCGCCGTGCGGCGAAGGGGCAACACGCCGGTCATTATGATAACGGCGATGGGCGAGCCCTACGACAAGATTGGCGCTTTGCGTTACGGCGCCGATGACTACGTGGTGAAGCCCTACAATCCCGGTGAAGTCATGGCCCGCGTGCAGGCGGTGTTAAGGCGTAGCCAGGTCAACCAAAGTCCTGTAGAAGATGTGCTGCGCTGGGGGCCGCTTGAAGTTGACGTTACCAATATGGTGGCGCAGGTGAAGGCAAATGGCGACGGCGCTCTGCGTCTGGACTTAACGCTCACCGAGTTTTCTATTTTGAAGACGCTAATGCGGGCGTCGACCAGGCCGTTAAGCCGGCAGTATCTGCTTGAAGAATGCCTCCCTGAAAGCGATGCCCTTGAGCGAGTGGTGGACACGCACGTCTACAACTTAAGAAAAAAGCTTGAGGCCGCGGGCGTTGATAACCTGATCCTGAACGTACGCGGGATCGGCTACCGGTTCTGCAAACCATGAAAGACAAAAAGAGCAAATCACTGCTGCTATGGATATCGATTCGAATCATCGTGGTGGCCGTCAGCGTGCTGTTTTTCATTGTGCTGGCGATGTGGAGTATCTACGCGGTTCAGTATTACTGGGTTGTGCATCATATGTCCCCGGCGGCCTATCAGGAGTTTCTGACGCTGCGGGCAAACCCTGATTTAAACATTGTCCGTTTTCATGACATCGTGGATGCCCGGTGGGGGATTGAGTACAGTACGCCTTCCATCAGCTCGCTTAACTGGGGCTGGCTGTTCATCTTTATTTCGATGGCGACGCCGTTTGTTATCGTCAGCTGCTTGCGCGCCACGCGCCCGCTTGCGGCGCAGTTTCGCAGCCTGACGGACGTGGCGGAGAACGTCACTCAGGGCGACTTCAGCCAGCAGGCGAAGCTGGTGGGCGAATGCCCGGAAGAGGTGATTCGCTTCGCCAGCAACTTCAATAAAATGATTAGCCAGCTGGCGCTGTACGAACGCGAACTTAAGGCCTCGCACGTGGCCGCCGCGCATGAACTGCGTTCACCGTTAACCGCAGCAATGGGGCGGCTCCAGGGCATGATAGACGGCGTGTTTCCTGCCGATGAAAAACAGCTGAATATGGTGATGACGCAGTTAAAAAACCTCAGCCATCTTACCGACGATTTGCATTTTCTCTCCCTGGCGAGCGCGGGGCAATTAACGCTCCACCGCAGCGTATTTACTCTCCGTGAGACGTTAATAGAACGCGTTTCATGGTTAAAACCCCAGCTGGAAGCCGCCGGGATGTTTGTTTCCGTTGAGGCGGGGGATGAGTTTTATTACGTCGGCGACGAAGCCAGGCTGGGGCAGGTTTTCACCATCATTATCGAAAACATGCTTCGCTATTGCGGCCGGGACGATCGAATGTTTATTCGTTTTCGCCACTTCGAGCAGCACATTGAGATAACGTTTCAGGATACCGGGCCAGGCGTCGCCGTGGATTATCTGCCCCACATTTTCGAGCGCTTCACGCGTGGAGAGCGCTCAAGAGCCAGAGACTCAGGCGGCAGCGGGCTGGGGCTTTCCATTGCGAGAGAAATTTGCGGCGCGCATGACGGCAGCATTCGCGCCAGCCTGCCTGCCGAAGGCGGACTGTTAATCACCCTCAGTTTGCCCGTGCCGCTTAGCGAGGAGGGAGCCTGATTTACTCGTACCAGCCAGGCGCCAGCGTGAACTGCGGCCAGACGTCGGGATCATGGCCGGGGATCGGTTTCGCCGCGTGTTGCTCGGTTAACGCCCGCAGTTTTGCGACTGAGCGCGCCGCCTCGCTGGCCGAAGTCATAAAGCCCGGAAGCGCGCGATCGTAAAAATGATCCAGCGTATAGGCGGCATCAATTGCCAGAGTGAAGCTCAGGCCGCTGGCAAGCGTAATCAGGAATGACTGATGGCCGGGGGAGTGGCCCGGCGTAGAGATACAGCGCAGCGTTCCGTCGCCGTACAAATCAAAGGCGTCCTCATCCAGCAGCTGCCAGTTCAGGTTCGGACGGGCAAAATCATTGCGGCAGTATGCGCCTGCGGCGAACCAGTCGGGCTTAAAGGCATAGTCGTATTCCCGGCGCTGCACAATATGCAAAGCATTCGGGAAGCGTCCAATCGCGCCGGTATGGTCGGAATGCAGGTGGGAAAGTAAGACATAGCGAATATCTTCTGGCTGAATGCCCAGCGAACCCAGCTGTGCCACGCATCCCTGTTCCTCCGTCATGAATGGCTGATAGTGATCCACCGCATCTCCCCAGTATGCATGAGGATTGGCCAGCCCCTCGGCGGCAAGTCCCCCATCGATAATGACGTGGCCCCTGGGGTGTGTCAGAAGGAACCAGGGAACGGGGATTTCGTAGCTTCTGCCTTCCCCCTGATTCATCCTGATATCGTGATACTTGCAGCGTTGAGTGCCGGACTGAAACAGATAAAGCCTGATCTCTGACATAATTATTCTCCTGATTAATAAGGGCTACAAGCGCGCCATAAGCACCACCAGGCATCAGTTTTATCTAAATCGTACTGGCGCAGTAGGCCTCTGCCGCTGCTTTCATCTATCGGATAAACCGATATACTGAGCGAATGGATCTTTTGGCGGCAATGCGCATCTATGTGCGGGTGGTAGAGCGGGGCAGTATGTCCGCCGCCGCGCGTGATATTGGCATCGGACAGCCGGCGGTGAGTGAGAGGATAGAGCGGCTTGAGGCTCACCTTGGCACCCGTCTGCTGCGGCGAAACACGCGCCGAATGTCCCTGACCGACAGCGGCGCTTTGTTCTATGAGCGCAGTAAAGTCGTGATTTCAGCGGCGGATCTTGCGCTGGCGGTCGTGGGCGACCAGGCGACGTTAAAAGGGCTTATTCGTATCGCCGCACCTTATGGCGCCGGGGAGGAGATCCTGATGCCTGCCTTGCTCAAGCTCAGGGCAAAGCATCCGGAGTTGAATATTGAGCTAATCCTGAATGACCGCGTCATCGATCCGGTGACGGAAGGCGTCGATATTTCGTTGCGGCTTGGCGACCCGGGTGAAGGGGATTTTGTGGCGCATCCGCTCGGCGCCGTGCGGCGCTTTCTGGTTGCTTCTCCCGACTATCTGGCACGAAGCGGAACGCCAGCTTCTCCCGATGAACTTATCCATCATGCTTTTGCGCGTGTATCCGGCCTGTTTAACGACAGCCGCCTGCCTCTTTTCTCACCAGATAACCAGATTGTTAGCGCCCGGCTGGATGTGGTGTTCAGCGCTAATCACTGGCGGCCGCTCTACACGGTTCTCATGGCGGGCCAGGCCCTCGGCGTTCTGCAATACCCGGTGTGCCGACAGGCGCTGGAAAGCGGCCAGCTCGTCACGCTGCTGCCGGAATACACCGTCCCGTCGTTCAGCGCCTTTTTGCTTTATCCGCCGATCAATAAAGCCTCTCGCGAGGTCAGCGCCTGTGCTGCTTTTCTGAAAAGCGCGCTCGCCGAGAGGTTGCAGGAGAATATTACCTAATCTCTCAGGCTACGAAAGCCGGTGGATCAAACGCGGTTATCGGCGGTAACGCTTCGCGCCAAAGCTCGATTTCCACCCGGCAACTTTGGGCGCTGCAGCCCTGGCCGAGGCGTGAAGAGCCTCGATCCTCGGTCAATACGTTCGGGTTGCCGTGTTTATCCAAAGAGCCCGGCGTGGAAGGATCCATCGGGTCATACCATGCTCCGGTAGAGATCTGAACCACGCCCGGCAGGATTTGGTCGCTGATATGAACGCCCGCCAGTATCGCCCCCCGGTTATTAAAGACTTTCACCACTTCACCTTCCTGGATCCCGCGCTTTTGTGCATCTGTGGGGTGCATCCACAGCGGCTCACGCCCGTGAATTTTGGTTGCACGGCTTACGCTGCCGTGGTCGTACTGACTGTGAAGCCGGGTCCGTGGCTGGCTGGAAAGCAGATGCAAAGGCCACTTTTGCGCCTGATGTTGCTGATAAGCCGCCTCTTCGGCGTCCCAAAACGGATAGCCCGGACATTCCCGGTAGCCGAATCCGGCCACGGTTTCTGAATAAAGCTCGATTTTTCCCGACGGCGTGGACAGCGGAAAGCGATCGGGATCGGCGCGAAAATCGGCCAGCAAGATTTGTGGCTCAGCGGGAGGCGTGAACTCTAGTTTTCCCTGTTCCCAGAAGGTGCCAAAAGAGGGAAGCTCCACGCCATCTTCCTGCGCTCTCTCCCGCGAAGATTCATACAGGTGCGGTAACCAGTCAGCGGCTGTACGCCCTTCGCTGAAGGTGTCGTAAAAGCCCAGCCTTTTCGCCAGCCCGCAGAAAATGGTGTAGTCATCCTGAGCTTCAGCCAGCGCCGGTATTTGCCGGCGCATGGCAATCATAAAGCCGTCGTGGCTGCCGCTGCCGATATCGTCACGCTCGAGGGAAGTGGTCACCGGCAGCACAATGTCGGAAAACTTCGCCTGCGCCGTCCAGTACTGCTCGTGGGCAACAACGGTTTCCGGGCGACGCCAGGCCTCAACCAGGCGATTGAGATCCTGATGATGGTGGAAGGCGTTGCCGCCCGCCCAGTAGACGAGGCGGATGTCGGGATAACGGCAAAGCTTGCCATCAAATTCATATTCACCGCCGGGATTCAGCAGCATGTCCGATAAGCGAGCTACAGGGATTGCCGTTTTTATCTTGTTCTCACCGGCGGGAAGGCGAGGCCCGGAAAAAGGCACTCGTGCAGCCCCGGCAAGGTTGGTACAGGCGTAGCCGAAAGCCAAACCTCCACCAGGCGTGCCTATCTGGCCAAGCAGGGAAGTCAGCGCCACGGTGGCCCAGTACGCCTGTTCTCCCTGGCGGGCGCGCTGAATGGACCAGGAAATATTGATCATGGTGCGCTTGCCCGCCATGGTACGAGCCAGCGTTAAAATTTGTTCGGCATCAATGCCGGTAATGCCCGCCGCCCAGCCGGCGGTTTTTGGCACGCCGTCGTGCTCGCCGAAAAGATAGCGGCGCAGCTGCTCGAAGCCGACGGTATGGCTGCTGATAAAGGCCATATCGTGCAGGGACTCCGCAATCAGCGTATGGCACAGCGCCAGCAGCAGCGCCGTATCTGTGCCGGGGCGAATCGCCAGCCAGCGGGCGCTTTCGACGGCGCTGAGATCGTTTTGCACCGGGCTGATATTCACGAACTGCACGCCGTTTTGCTCAAGGCGTTCCAGCCAGTGCTTCAGCATGTGGTCGTTTGCGCCGCCGCCGTTGACCTGGGCGTTTCTGAGCGGCAATCCCCCGATGGCCACGAACATCTCGCAATGTTCTGCCAGCACCGAGAAATGAGTGTGTTGCTTATGCAGCGGGCTTAACGGGCCAAGAATATGCGGCAGGATCCGTTCTCCGGCCGCGCTGCTGTAGGTATTTGTACTGGCGGTGTAGCCGCCAAAGCCTTTAAGAAAACGGTGCAGCTGGCTTTGGGCATGGTGAAAGCGCCCGGCGCTGGCCCAGCCATAAGAGCCGCCAAAAATCGCCTCGTTGCCGCAGCGCTCCTGCACCGAGCGGAGGTCCCGCGCCAGCAGATCCAGCGCCTGCTCCCAGCTCACCTCGACAAACGGTTCTTTCCCTCTGCCTTCACGAGAGGCCGGGCCGTTTTGCAGATAGCCGAGACGAACCGCCGGGCGGCGAATGCGCGTATTGCCGGTAACGGCGTCAGCCAGAGACTGGCCGATACGGGAAGGATTTTTGTCCCAGGAGACGGGAGAAATGGCGGCAATACGCTCGCCCTCGGTGGTGACCTGGTAGGTTCCCCAGTGCATTACCGCCAGCTGATGTTCCGCTTTCATGCTTGTACCGTGCGTTATCGATAGGGCTAAAGCGGCATCATACGGGGAGGTGGGAGCAAAGAGGAAATTCATCTGGCGATGAAAAATCAGGTAAACAGGCAGAACTTTAGCGAATACTGTTTCATTTATATTGGCTGGCAGGATTTATAATTAACTGGCGAGGATATATCGCCGTTTAATTTTATTTTAAGGCGTTTTGTTTTCGCCAAAAAATAATTAAATCCTTGTCTTTGATGTGGTTGAATTATTTTCTTGTTGTATGTTTTACATGTGTTTTTTTCATGTTCATTCGCCGCATTCTAAAGTGACTTAATGACATGGCTGTGAAAGTATAAGATATATCTATTTTTTATTTTGGCTTGATAAAGCTTGTTGTCATGCTGTCGCTTTAGTGAACGATGAATACAGGATAATTATAGCAATGAAGGTTCAAACAAGACTTTTATCTGCGGCTATTGGGCTGGTGTCACTGGCATCGGGCGCTGCTTTTGCCGCAGACACCCTTTCGTTACAGGGGAAAACAATCGGCGTTGCCGTGGTGGGCACTCAGCATTTTTGGGATCGTGAAGCCTACAAGGGCGCGACCGAAGAGGTGGAAAAGCTGGGCGGGAAGGTTATCGGCGTTGATGGCGGCAGGGACAACCAGGTTCATGCCAATAACCACGATATTCTGCTGTCCCGTAAGGTTGATGCGGTAATTAGTATTTTGGGCGACAGTGCCGTTGAGCCAAAATTCAAAGCATTACGTGATGCCGGTATTCCGGTATTTACCGTTGACCATGTTTCGCAGTATTCCGTGAATAACACTACGTCCGACAACTACACGTTGGGTTCAACGATTGGCCGTTATATGGCCGATGCGCTTGGCGGGAAAGGTAACGTTGCGGTATTTAATGCGTTCTCTAACTCATTACGCATTTGCGGCATACGTTATGACCAATGGAAATATGTCCTGCAGGACTACCCTGGCATTAAAATTATTCAACCGGAGCTGGCAGAGCAATTTGCTAACTCGCCGGAAGATGCGCGTAAGAAAACCCTTGAGTTACTCAGCCAGTATCCGAAAGGCAAGCTGGATGCTATCCACGTAGCCTGCTGGGACCAGCCGGCTATCGGCATCGTTCAGGCGCTGGAAGAGACCGGACGTGATAAAGACGTGAAGGTCACTGCTATCGACGCAGGCCCGGAAACGCTGGAAATCATGGCCGAAAAAGACAGCCCGCTGGTGGCCAACGTTGCCCAGCAGCCGCACCTGATTGGCCAGACTTCTGCCGAGAACGTGGCGCGCTACTTCGCAGGTCAGAAGCTGCCAGCCCAGACCTTTATCCCGGTTATCCCGGTGAAAGGCCCGGATGAAGCCAAAGCGGTGTACAAAAAACTGGGTTACGGTGAGCTGAAGTAGTGAACGCTGCAAAAACGCAACGCGGTCTGGTAATGGACCGCATCAGTAAGCGCTTTGCCAATGTGACCGCGTTAAACGCGGTCACGCTGACGATTGGCCCAGGTGAAATCCACGGGCTTATCGGTGAAAACGGCGCGGGCAAATCCACCTTAATTAAAATTCTTGCCGGGGTTTACCAGGCCGATGGCGGCACGGCCACGCTCGACGGCGTCCCGCTTCCGCTTGGTAAGCCCGCGGCTATTGAGGCCCAGGGAATACGCGTTATTCATCAGGAACTCAATTTAATCCCACACTTTACCGTGGCCGAGTCGGTGTTTCTGGGGCAGGAATATCGCCGTGCCGGTGGGCTGCTGGACAGCCGCCGTATGCGGCAGGCGACGAAAGACTTTTTCCTCCGCACCTGGCAGCTGGAGCTCGACCCCGATCGCCTGATCCGGCAGCTGAGCCTTGCCGAACGCAAGCTGGTGCAAATTGCCAGAGCGCTGATCGACGGCGCGGCTAAGCTGGTGGTTTTTGATGAACCTACGGCCCCGCTTGAAGCTCATGAGGCAAGCCTGGTGTCCGATGCGATACTGCGGCTCAAAGAGCAGGGCATCGCCATTCTTTACATCTCCCACTACCTCAACGAAATCGCCGCGCTGTGCGATGCGGGCACCGTGCTGCGCAACGGTGAAGTGGTGGGCTATCCGGATCGTGAAGTACTGCAAAATACCGATGCCGTCATCCACATGATGGTGGGCAGAGAAATCGACAGGCTTTATACCCCCCGCGAACATGAGGCTGATGCCCCGGCGGGCGAGCAACCTTTGCTTGCCGTGAGATCGCTTTCTGACGGGCAGCAGCTGCAGGACATTAGCTTTGAGATCCGCAAAGGCGAAATTGTTGGCGTGGCGGGGCTGCTGGGCGCGGGGCGGGACGTGCTGGTGGATACGCTTTATGGGCTGAATACGGCGAAAAAGGGCGAGATAGTGATAGAGGGGCGACCACGTCGAATCCGCTCGCCGCGACAGGCTATCCGGGCCGGTATGGCGCTGGTGCCGCGTGATCGCCGTCATCAGGGGCTGATCCTGCCGTTTTCGGCTACCGATAACATTAACCTTGCGTCGCTGCCTGACACGGCAACGTTTGGCTGGGAGCACCGCTCACGGGCGCTGAAAAAAGCCCGGGACTGGATTGAGCAACTGAGTATTCGCCCAGGGGTCCCGGAGCTGCCGGTGCGCTTTATGAGCGGAGGGAATCAGCAAAAGGTGATTCTTGCCCGCTGGCTGGGTACCGACGCCCGGCTGTTTATTCTCGATGAGCCTACGCTCGGCGTCGACATTGGCGCACGCAGCGACATTTATCAGCGCACCCGTCAGCTTGCCGAACAGGGGCGTTCGGTGCTGGTTTCTTCCAGTGACGCGACCGAACTGCTTGGCCTGTGCGACCGTATTCTGGTGATGTGGCGTGGTGCGCTGGTGGCGAATTTACCGACCCAGGGGCTGACGCTTGACGCGCTGCTGGCGACGATTAACGGTGGGCAGGAAAATCCGCTATGAGGACTGAAATTCGTCGTTTTGCGACACGTCGTTCCGTCGCGCTGTTTGAAAAATTCCCGCTGCTGCTGTTTGTCGGCCTGCTGGTGTGGTTGAGCATTCAGTCGCCGTGGTTCCTGAGCTGGCAGAACATCAGCCTGATGCTGGTGCAAAGCGTTCCGCTGGCTATTCTCAGCTTCGGCCTTGTTTGCGTGATTGCTGCCGGGGGAGATGACGTCGTCTCCGGCGGCATAGACCTTTCGCTCCCGGCCATCGCGGTGTTTGGCGTGGCGCTGCTCAGCCTCGGTATGACCGAGTGGTTAACGCCCTGGCCGCTGTTATTGCTGCTGGTGGCGGCCCTGAGTTTGCTGTGCGGGGGGATTAACGCGCTGCTGGTACTCGTCGCCGGGCTGCCGCCGCTGCTGGCCACGCTCTCTACGTCGGTGGCGTTTACCGGCCTCACCGATCTGCTTACCGGGCAGCGCCGGATTAGCGTCAGCGACCCGCTGATGGTGGCGTTTCGCGACGGAAGCGTGCTGGGCCTGCCCTATGCGCTGGTTTATCTGCTGTTGGCGTTCGTTGGCTTCCAGCTTTTGCTGCATCACACCCGCTTTGGCCAGCATTTGCAGGCGACGGGCGGCAGCAAAGATATGGCGCAGATGTCCGGGCTTAACGTGCGCCGTCTGATCCTCTCGTCCTGGCTTATCGCCGCCGTTGCGGCGGGTCTGGCAGTCTTCCCGCTGCTGGCTCAGGGCTCGGGCAGCTCCAGCGGAACCGCCACGCCTTTGCTGATGGAAACGGTGCTGGCCACCTTCCTTGGCGCGGCATTTTCACGCCGCCGCGTAGTCACCGTTTGGGGGGCGCTGCTGGGGGCTATCCTGGTCAACGCTTTGTCTAACGGTCTGGGGCTGCTGGGGGTAAATATCTTCTGGGTGGGCGCCATTAAAGGCGGACTGATTCTCGTGGTGCTGGCGGCTTCTGCCCTGCAGCAGAAAGGGGCCAATAAATAATGAAAGTTTTTTCTGCTCTGGCGGCAACGCTTCCGGCCGGTGAGTCCGGGAGAAAACCACTGGCCTGGCTATCTCGCGCGGGCTTTGCGCTGGTCACGCTGTTTTTTATCGTCCTGTTCAGTTGGTCTAATCCGGTCTTCCTGACGCTGGATAACTGGAGCAATTTGCTTCAGGGCAGCGCCATTCTGCTGATTGTGGCGCTAGCGATGACGCTGATTGTCAGCGCCGGCGCGATCGATCTTTCCGTCGGCGTGGCTATCGACTTTGGCGCCATGCTGGCCTTGATTGCCCTCAAAACCTGGCAGCTTCCCTGGCAGGTGGCGGTGCTGTGCGCCCTGCTGGGCGGCGTGATGATAGGCCTGGTTAACGCTTTTCTTATCCTTGCCTGCCGCATCAAGCCGTTTCTGGCCACGCTCGGTACCTGGTTTATTGCCAGCAGCGCCGAGCGTATTTATACCGACGGCGGCGGGGCGATTTCCTGGCGGCGCATGGCCCCGGAATATCATGATTTAGCGGTGGGCAATGTTTGGGGGATCCCCACGCCGGTGCTTATCGTGCTGGTGGTCTGGCTGGCGGCCTGGCTGCTGACCGAGCGAACGCTGTTTGGTAAGCGGGTACGTGCGATTGGTCAAAACAGCGAAGCCGCACGCATCGCCGGGATAGCCGACAAGCGAACCTTGTTCTGGGTGTTGATTGCCGCCTCGGCAATGTGCGCCGTCGGCGGCATTATTTTGTCCGCCAACCTGCGCCAGTTTACGCCGCTCGCCGGGCAGTCTTACCTGATGGATGCCATTGCCGCCGTGTTTATCGGCACCGCATTCCAGCGGCAGGGGCGCGTCAGCATGGGCGGCACGCTTGGCGGCGTGCTGTTCCTGGCTATTATTGATAACGGCCTGAACCTGATGGGGCTGAACTACCTGGTGAAAGACGCGCTGGTGGGCGTGATTCTGGTGGTGGCGCTGGCCGTTTCCTTCTGGCAGGCTCGCCTGCGTCAGCAGCACCGGTGAGGGCGCTATGAGCAAATTCGATGCCGTTTTTGTGGGCCTGACCATCCTTGATATCGCTGGCCGCCCGGTGGTGGAGATCCCACCGGGCGGCGGCGTGCAGTTTATCGAGCAAATCCGCCTGAACCCGGCGGGGACAGCGGCCGGGGCCCTGGTGAACGCCGCTAAACTGGGGATTCGTACTTCAACCGTGGCCTGCCTTGGCGAGGACGAAAAAGCCGAGTTTATTCTGGGCAGCTATCGCCGGCTGGGCATTGACCGTTCGCTGATCCAGCGCACGTCACACAAAGAAACGTCGGCGACGATTTTGCCCATTCGCCCCAACGGCGAGCGGCCCGCGCTGCACTGCCGTGGCGCGTCAGACGAGCTGTTCGTCGCCGAGGCCGATTTCGATAAGGTGCTGGACACGCGTTACCTGCACCACGGCGGCACCGGGCTGCTGGCGGCCATGGACTCTGGCCAGAGCGTCCGTTTGCTGGCCGCGGCGAAAGCGCGGGGCGTCATCACCAGTTTTGATTTAATCGCCCCTGATGAAAATACGCTGGCGTTATTACGCCCGCTGTTGCCGCATGTGGATTATTTTATGCCCGCGCTCGAAGAAGCGGCGTTTATCTCCGGGCTGGAGGAGCCGGCAGAGATCGCCGATTTTTTCCTCTCGCTGGGTGCCGGATGCTGCATTTTTAAAGACGGAGTGCGCGGTTCCTGGCTGTTCAGCCGGGAGGAAACACACCTTATCCCGACCTATAGCGTGATTGCCAGCGACACAACCGGCTGTGGCGACGGCTACTGCGGAGGGTTTATCGCTGCGCTCGTGCGGGGGCTTTCCGTAAAAGAGGCCTGCAGGGTGGCTTCCGCAACCGCTGCGCTGGTAGCGACCGGATTAGGCTCCGACGCTGGCGTGGAGAACTGGGAACATTTGCAGGACTTTATGGCGACCACGCCTTTGCTGGCGTAATAAAAAACAGGCCTTTACGGCCTGTTTTTTTGGTTAGCGCCAGGCGTACAGCAGCGGCTCTCCGGCAACAAAGCGCTGAAGATCGGCGGCAATCATCGCGGTGTGCTTCTGGATGCTCTCGCGGGTGGCTCCGGCGATGTGCGGCGTAATAATGACGTTATCCAGCTCGCTGATAAACGGGTGATTACGCCACAGCGGTTCCTGATGGTAAACGTCCAGCGCCGCGCCGCCGAGTGGCCCATGGCGTAAGGCTGCGATAAGATCGGCTTCCACAACCACGGAGGCGCGGGAGGTATTAATCAGCTTCGCGCCCGGCTTCATGCTTTGCAGCAGAGACGCATTGACCAGGCCCTCGCTGTGCGGCCCGCTGCTCAGGTGCAGGCTAACAATATCTGACTCGCGGAACAGCGCTTCCAGCGTGGTTTTATGCAGGCCTGGCTCGTCGATATCCTCGGCGGCGACAAACGGATCTACCACCAAAATATTCATCCCGAAAGCGCGGGCAATACGCGCCACGCGGCGGCCAATATTGCCGTAGCCAATCAGCCCCAGCGTTTTATTCCGCAATTCTCCGCCCTTAAAAACTTCGTACGGGCTTTCCGGGCTAACGTCCCACACCACGTCTTTGCGCAGGCCGGACTGGGTTTGCTGCTCGCTTTGGTTTTCACGGGTAAATTCCCCGCGCTTAAGGGCAGCATGCGACTGCGGAATGTGGCGCATCAGGCCGAGCATCAGGCCTAGCGTGAGCTCGGCTGCGGCATCGGCATTACGCCCCGGCGTGTAAAGCACTGTGATGTTACGTGCCCGAGCAGCCTGAACGTCAATGTTGACCGGGTTAGCGCGGGTGCAGGCGATAACCTTCAGGTTTGGGCAACTGTTAATCACTTCGGCGGTAATGTCGTCATAGCTGGTGACAATCACCCCGGCGTCGTGGGCTAAGTCGATAATCTCTGATGCCTGAAGCTTAGGTTTGCCGATGGCCCAGCCCTCGACAACCAGCTCGCCTAGCTGGCTAAAAGGTTCAAGGCTGCCTGCATACTCGGCGGTAAAGACGATTTTCATTGTGCATTATCCTGAGAGAGACTTTGTAAGGCCTGGTGCCTGGCCTGCCAGACCGGCTGGAGCTGTTCGCGCAGCAGGCGGAATACCGGGAACAGCGCCCGATAGGCGGCATGGGCCTGAGGCTGGGGCAGATAACGGGTTTGTTCGATAGCCGGATAGCGTTCCAGCGCGCCAACGCTGCGGGCGGCAAGCAGCGCCGCACCTCGGGCGCTGAGTTCATTAAAGTGGCTGGCGATGACCGTGCGCCCGGTACAGTCGGCGATAATTTGCAGCCAGGTGGCGGAAGCTGCGCCGCCGCCGGTGAGATACAGGTCGCCTTCGCTGGCATAGCCCGTCAGCGAATCCACAATGGCATAGGCCAGCCCTTCAAAAACGGCACGCTGAAGCGCCGCGCGGGACGTGTGCTGGTCGACGCCAAAGAACCCTGCGCGGGCGGTCGGGCTGTAAAACGGGGCGCGTTCACCGTTCAGGTAAGGCTGCCAGAAAACGCCGCCGCTGCCCGGTGGAATAGCGGCAATCTCTTTTTCCAGCGCCACTAAGTCTGGCGTCAGAGAAATGTGCTGCTGCAGCCAGTCGATGTTTGGCGTGCCGGCCTGCATCGGGAACAGGTTAATAAAGCTGCCCCGTTCGGTATGGGTCACAAAACGGGTGCCGCTGCTGACGGTTTCTCGCCCGTGGCAAACCACGCCCGTGCAGCAGGTAGTGCCGAGAATGGTGTAAATATCGCCGTCATGAATCGCGCCGCAGCCTAGCGCGGCGCTGCATACGTCCAGCGCGCCTGCGGCAACCGGCGTCCCCGGCGGCAGGCCGCAAAGCAGGGCGGCGGCTTCGCTTAAGCTGCCTGCCTGGGCGTCAGGGCGAAGCAGGGGCGGAAAACGTGTTTTCAGATGATCAATACCCAGAGCCTGCAGAGCGAAATCGGAAATCTCGCCGGTTGACTGGTTCAGCAGCGAAGCGCTGGTATCGGTCAGCTCAAGGGCGGCAACCTGGGTCAGGCGAAAGCGAATCCAGTCCTTGGCGAAGAAAATATAGTCGGCGGCGGCCAGGCGTTCGGGCTGATTTCGCTTGAGCCAGCAGAGCTGCAGGCTGGTGTTACAAGGCTGTAGCTGAGAGCCGGTTTCATCGAACAGGGCTTTGTCCAGGTCCGGGGACTGCAGAAGTTCTTCCATCAGCGCCCGGCTGCGGGTGTCGCTCCAGAGTATGCCTGGGCCTACCGGATTACCGTTTTTGTCGCTCAGCCAGACGCCTTCGCCCTGGCCCGCCAGACCGATTGCTTTGAGTTTGCCCTGTTGTAATGCCGGGCTGTCGGCCACTTCCCGCAGCGTGCGCACGATCGACTGCCAAAGTTGCTCCATGTCCTGCTCGGCGTAGCCCTGAGGGGAAAGGGTTGGCGAGGTGTTTTCCGCCGCGCTGGCTACCGCATGGAAATTGCTGTCAAACAGCACGGCTTTTACCCGCGACGTGCCGATATCAATACCCAGGAAATACTCCATACCGCAAGCCTCACGCTATCGAACAGAAACAGGAATACGACGGTTAATCACGCTCGTACAGGCGGCGCTGCATTTCGCATTCAAACAGGAATTCAAGCCCTTCGAGCTGGCGGCGCGCTTCGGCGACGTCTTTGCCCCAGCAGGTCAGGCCGTGGCCACGCAGCAGGAAACCGTATTTCAGGGGAGTCTGTTCGGCATGCTGTTCAATGCGTTTTGCCAGCGCGTCGATGTCCTGATCGTTATCGAAGATGGCAATCGGCACCGTGTTGAGGTGCGACTGCTGGCCGGTAAGGGTTTTTTGCATTTCATAGCCGCTGATGTTCAGGGCCGGGCCTTTCTCAATCCGCGACAGGACGGTGGCGTTCACGGTGTGGACGTGAAGCACGACGTTTGCCTCGGGGAAGAGACGATAAACCAGCGTGTGCAGCCCGGTTTCGGCAGAAGGTTTACGCCCCGATGGCGCCTGGTTGGTGGCGATATCTACCTGAAGAAAATCCTCGCTGGTCAGGCTGCCTTTGTCGCGCCCGGATTCACTCAGCCAGCACCACCCGGCATCCTGACGAATGGACATATTGCCGCCGGTTGCCGGGGCCCAGCCCTTAGCGCCAATCCAATGACAGGTGGTGACCAGTTGCGCGAGTCTTTCTTGCCACATACGGTATTCCTCAATGCTTTTTAGTTTGACTGTCTAGCCGTCTAAATGGCTGTTTACATGATGCTATCATTGTGTGAACAGACGAGCAACACTTGCCGGGCGATAAGATATATCGAGTCAATCCGCGGTTTTTCACCGAGTTTTCTCCTGTTAGTGGGCGTTTTTTCCCTGGAGGGAAAAAGAGTCGCTTTGCATCGCTGATTATTGTTATGTTATAACGTAACAAATTAACGATAAGATGACGCATTCCTATGACGGTAACCCCGGCGCTTTGCCCCAAAACCCTGCCTGATATTCAGTCACTCAGAGGCCACGAATTCGACACGGCCCTGTCCTGGGTCGGCATGGAACAGATCGATCTTCCGGTTGAAATTGCCGGACGCCCGCTGGCGGCGAAAGTGAATGCTGGCATTAATCTGCTCAGCACGCCGGAAGCCGAGAAGGGGATCCACATGTCCCGACTTTATCTGCTGCTGGATGAGTTAACTCAAGGTGAGGTTACGCCTGCCACGCTGCGAAATTTGCTGGGTAAATTTCTGGTTTCTCACCAGCGCAGCAGCAACCGCGCGAGCGTTGAAATCTCGGGTGAGCTGCTGCTGTCCCGCCGATCTTTAACCTCTAATCACTTTGGCTGGAAGGCTTATCCCATCCGCGTGCAGGCCGAGCGTGGAGAAACGTTTACCGTCACGCTGCGGGTCGGGATCCCGTATTCATCCACCTGTCCGGCATCGGCGGCGCTCAGCCGCAATCTCGCCCAGCAGCAGTTTCAGCGGGACTTTGCCGGGCGAAGCGACAGCATCTCTGTTGAAGAAATGATGGCCTGGCTGGGCGAGAAGGGGATGCCGGGCACGCCCCACAGCCAGAGAAGCTGGGCGTGGGTTAGCTGCCAGCTGAAGCCGGATGTTGCCACGCTGCCTTTTCTGGAGCTTATCGACCGCAGCGAGGCCGCGCTTGGAACGGCGGTGCAGACGGTGGTTAAGCGCGGCGATGAGCAGGCTTTCGCCTGGGCAAACGGGCAAAACCTGATGTTTTGCGAAGACGCCGCCCGCCGTTTGAACAAGGCAATGCTGGACGCGCCTTTTAGCGCTGCTTTTAGCCTCCGGGTTGAGCACCAGGAAAGTCTCCATGCTCACAACGCGGTGGCTCGTATTCACTGGACAGGAAATCACCATGCTGCGTAAAAACCCCTCCGGCCACCTGCCACAGGTCTCGACCAAAGCTTACATAGACCCTACGGCGGTCATTTGTGGCCGGGTCATTATTCATGACTATGTGTATGTCGGGCCTTATGCGGTGATCCGCGCCGACGAACTGAACGCCGAAGGGGATATGGATCCTATCGTTATCCATTCCCATTCGAATATTCAGGACGGCGTAGTGATTCACTCTAAAAGTGGTGCCCCGGTCACTATTGGCAGCGGCACGTCAATCGCTCACCGGGCAATTGTCCACGGCCCTTGTCGGGTCGATGAACGCGTATTTATCGGCTTCAACAGCGTGCTGTTCAACTGCCACGTACAAACCGGCTGCGTCATTCGGTATAACGCGGTGGTGGATGGCGTTACGCTGCCGAAGCAAACCTATATTCCGTCCACCGAACGCGTGGGGCCGGAGTCTGATTTAGCCCAATATTCACGCGTTGACCCTGCCTCGGTGCAGTTTTCAGAAGAGGTGGCGAACACCAACGTCAAGCTGGTGGAAGGCTACCAGCTGCTGCGCAATGAGTTCTGAGTATGCCTCTTTCATCCTCGAAAATTATGCCCGAATTAAAGGTTGCCCTGCGGTCGATTGCCCGTCCGCAGGGCGAGTCCTGGCCGGTAGCGATAAATTTTCAGCTGCTTAAAGGCGAGCGGCTCACGGTGATTGGGCCCAACGGTAGCGGCAAAACGTCGCTGCTGCGGGCGCTGAGTCAGGAGCTAAAGGTTGAAGGGGAGATAACGCTTGCGGGTCGCCCCTTAAATAAGCTCAACCCGCTGCTGCGGGCAAAGCTGGTGGCGGTCATGTCGCAAAACGATCTCCCTGATTTGCGCCTGTCCATCGAAGATTATGTCGCGCTGGGGCGGCTCCCGTTTGCCCGGGATATGCCTGAGCCAGAACACCGCTGTATTGTCTGTGGGGCGATGAAAGAGGTTGGTGTTCTCGGGCTGCGGCATAAATCGCTGGCCTGCCTGTCCGGTGGTGAACGGCAGCGGGCTATTCTGGCGCGAACGCTGGCGCAAACTTCACGGCTGCTGCTGCTGGATGAACCGACCAATCATCTTGACCTGGCGGCAAGAGAAGAGCTGCTGATGCTGGTGAAAGCTCGCGGTACTACGGTTATCGCCGTCCTGCACGATCTCAATCTGATTGAAGGGTTTGCCGACAAGGTGCTTATTTTGTCTGCGGGCCAACAGCGGGCTTTTAATGCTCCCGAAGCCGCTCTGAATACCGAAACCCTTCGCCCCGTCTTTGGCCTCGATAGCTTTACCGTGGAGCATCCCGGCCAGCAAGGAAAACGAGTCCGTTTTTTTGAATCTTCACGCCACCAGTAAACCTTCAGGGACCGCTATGATGTTAAAAATTGCCTCCGGCATGCTGCTTGTTTTTGCTTCCTCCGCGGCTTTGGCCTCGGGGTTCCCCGTGACCATTACTAGCTGCGGTAAACCCGTGGTATTCACCTCGGCGCCAAAGCGGGCGGTGATCAACGATCTGAACATGTCGGAGATGGCTTTTGCGCTCAACCTGCAAAAGCAGATTGTAGGCCTCACCGGCATTTCCGGCTGGTACAAAATGACCCCCGAGTTTAAGCAGAAAATGGGGGCTATTCCCGAACTTGCGCCGAAATATCCCTCGCTTGAAACGCTGCTGGCCGCCGAACCCGACTTCTTCTTTGCCGGCTGGAATTACGGCATGAAGGTGGGGGGCGACGTCACGCCCCAAAGCCTTGCGAAATACGGCATCAAAACCTTCGTGCTCAGCGAAAGCTGCGCGATTTCCGGCGAGAGCAAAGCCAAAGCGACGATGGACTTGCTCTATAACGATGAGCTTACGCTTGGTAAAATATTTGGTAAGCAAGAGGCTGCGCGGAAGCTGGTTGATGGCTGGCAAGCGCGGCTGGCGGCACTCCCTAAAGCGAAACAGGGTACTCAACCGCTGAAAGTCTTTGTCTACGACTCCGGTGAGGATAAGCCGTTTACCAGCGGAAAATACGCCATGCCGCAGGCCATTATTGAAGCCGCTGGCGGTAAAAATGCCATGGAAGCGCTGGATACCAGCTGGGGCACTACGTCCTGGGAAAGCGTTGCGGCGACTGAGCCGGACGTGATTATCCTGCTGGATTACCAGAACGGCGGCGGCGCTGATTCGCTCCGCCAGTTCCTTGAGCGCCACCCGCTGATGAAGCTCACCCCGGCGGTAAAACAGCATCGCTACCTCAAGCTGCAGTACGCTGAGCTAACGCCCGGCCCGGCAAACATTGCTGCTGTAGAGAAGCTGGCCAACGTGCTGTATGCGAAAGCTCCACGGTGATGCGGATGGCCTCTCGTTATGGCCGGGCCACGAGCCTGGCCGTGTTTCTGATAGTACTTTTTGCGGCGCTTAGCCTGACTGAGGGCGCTGTCCGGCTGAGTCTGCATCAGGTGGCAAGCGCGCTGCAGCCCACGGCGACGGACGTTTCCCCGATGATTCGCGGCATTGTGCTTGATATCCGGCTCCCAAGAACGCTGCTGGCCCTGATGACCGGGGCGGGGCTTGCCGTGGTCGGCGCTTTGCTACAAACCGCCACGCGCAATGAGCTGGCGGATCCTTTTTTGTTCGGGCTATCTTCCGGCGCTTCTGCCGGGGCCGTGCTGGTTTTTACCCGCTTTGGCGACTTCTTCGGCGCCTGGACGCTGCCGGTGGCGGCCTTTTGTGGCGGGCTGCTCTCTTCCGTTGCGGTGTTGTCTTTGTTCCAGCTGAAGCGCGAGCGGGGGCCGGAAACGTTGATTATTTGCGGGCTGGCCATCTCCTTTTTGTTCGGCGCGTTAACCAGTTACCTGATTTTTGCCGGCGATCAGCGCACGGCCAGCTCGGTGTTGTTCTGGTCGCTCGGCGGCCTGGGGCTGGCACGCTGGGACAATCTGGGCTTTGCGCTGGCCGGACTTTTGCTGCTGGCCGCGTTTTGCCTGCTGCGGTGGCGCTCGCTTGACGGGCTGCTGGCGGGCGATCGCACGGCATTTTCGTTGGGTATTAACGTTAACCGTCTGCGCACCGAGATCTTCCTGTGCTGTGCCTTTTCGACCGCAATTTTTGTGGCGCTGACCGGCGTCATCGGTTTTGTCGGGCTGATGGTGCCGCATCTCTGCCGACATTTTTCGGCAATCAGGCACGTGTGGCTTTTGCCGTTGTGCGCATTAGCGGGGGCGAGTTTACTGTGCGGGGGCGACATCGTCAGCCGGGTGCTGGTCGCGCCGCAGGAGCTGCCCATCGGCATTATTACCGCAGGCATTGGTGGGCTGTTTATTGTGGTGATGGTTGCCCGACGCTAGCGTTCGCCGGGTTTAAACAGATCTTCTATGTAATGCATCAACGCTCGCCAAAGTATGCACAGGGCAGATGCCGCCTGACATCTGCCCTGAATGATTAACGCGTATAGCGAGGTGCCG
Source organism: Cedecea sp. P7760 (assembly GCF_013386425.1). Taxonomy (NCBI): domain Bacteria; kingdom Pseudomonadati; phylum Pseudomonadota; class Gammaproteobacteria; order Enterobacterales; family Enterobacteriaceae; genus Cedecea; species Cedecea sp. P7760. The sequence continues at coordinate 97,932 of NZ_JACARU010000010.1, forward strand.
GAATGCCCGTGCGAGAAGCACCAAATAAAGCGAGGCGAGCTTTTTCGTAGGCTTCCCAAAGTTGTTCGTCATGCAGTGGGGGCATGGAAATCGTTTCTCCTTTGTCCAGGCCGACCAGGGCCGCATCAACCATATCTTCAGCAGTCATTATTGAGCCTTCTGGTAATGTTTCCATCGGCATGCCGGATAGCGTCCAAATTTCCGTGGCCGTAGCGGCAGGAAGTACGGCCTGGATATGAATGTTGCTCCCTTCAACCTCTTCTTGTAACCCGCGGGTGAAGTTCAGCACATATCCTTTCGTTCCGCTGTAAACGGCACTTCCCGCCCGGGCATGCAGTGAAAGAACCGACGCGATATTAATCAGTGTCCCACGATGTAATGTTTGAAATAGTTTTAGCGCCGCCAGGCTAAGTCGGGTTAATGACGTGATATTTAACGTTATATCGCTCTGGTGTAATTCGGCATCCCCTGAGGTGAAAGGCGCCATATGCGCGGTACCGGCGTTATTAACCAGCACGCTGATGCGTGGATCTTTAAGCGCTTCTTCGACTGCGGCAATATCCCGATCGTTAACCAGGTCCGCCTTTAGCGTGACCACGGTAATGCCGTGCTGAGCCTCAAGCTTCGCGGCAAGATCGCGCAGGCGATCTTCGCGCCGGGCAACCAGCAGCAAATCAAAACCTCTGGCTGCAAAACGATCGGCATAAACCGCACCAATACCGGAAGACGCGCCGGTAATCACCGCGACGGAACGAGAGTTAGCCATAAAACACCTCATAAGAAATAGAGTAACGTTGATTTGGTTTCATTATGAAACCTTGTGGAAAATGTAGAGGTAATGGTTTTATTATGCAACTAATTTGCAGGTTGTTTTTTCGTTATGCGCAGGAATTGGTAAAGAGGGAATTGCTAAGCACCTGAACAACAGGTGCTTACTTGTCAGGAGGCATGGCGTGCCCGAGTGACGATTTCGCCCGGCTGCAGCTCGCGGCCGTCTTCGGCCTGCAGGGTTAGCTTGCGGATGGGGCGATGCTGCTGGCTGTCTACCAGCACGCTGCGTGTCTCATCCTTGGCATACAGATTTTCGCAGCCCCACTGGGAAAGGGCGGCCAGCACGGTTTGCAGCGCCCGGCCTTTCTCCGTCAGCACGTACTCGCTCCAGGCGCTGCCGTCCGAGGCCGGGCGAAGCTCAAAAATGCCGTTGTCGACGAGCTGTTTGAGGCGAAGGGTCAGCATATTTTTGGCGATGCCGAGGTTCTTTTGGAATTCACCGAAGCGAGACATGCCGTTCAGCGCATCGCGCACGATAAGCAGTGACCACCAGTCGCCGATCACGTCCAGCGTGCGGGCAACCGAACAGACGCTGTCTTCAAGGCTTTTACGTTTCATCATTCCTCCTGGTGGGATCTACAGGTTCTATTATAAAACTTTTTGGTCGGGAAACTGAGCGACAATTTCAACGGTACCAGGCGGTGAGCGCGCGGCGCAGGCTGGCTATCAGCCGGAGCTTCCATTCCACGGTTGACGTCCGGTACTGCAAAAACAGGCTGCCGATGGCCTGGTCCCCGGAAAGCGGCAGCGTAAAAAGCTGTTCTTTGTCGTTGAGCGTGGCAAACCACGGGGCAGGCACAATAGCCATCAGCGGGGCGTGACGCAAGGCGGGCGCAAGCTGGCCGTAATCGCTACAGGTAAACGCCAGCCGACGCCCGAGCCCGGCTCGCGCCTGCTGGCGGTCCAGCTCGTTAACGTCCTGCGGCCAGGGGTGGCAGTAGAAGTGCTCAAACTGCGCCAGCTCGTCGAAGGCCAGAGCTTCACGCCCGCTAAGCCTGGCGTACAGCGGCTGGCCGAAAACGGCGATCAGCCGCGTGCTGCCTATGCGGTCATACTGCAGCGCGCTGACGCGCTTTTGATGATCGCCGACGGCAAGCAGCAAATCTATTTTGCCTTCCAGCAGCTCATCCCGCCAGGCTCGCCGTTCAAAGGTCAGGCACTCGATGATGGCACCGGCCTGATGGCCTTTGCTGGCAAGTTCAGGGGTTAGCAGCACGTTTAGCGCCGGAGGCAGCACAAGGCGAAAGCGCCGCTCTTCCGCGTGCTGTTCACCAAACAGTTCTTCATTGAGCGAAACGAACAGCGGGATTAAGCGCTCTTTAATGCCCAGCGCAAAGGGCGTTGGCACCTGGGCGTTTCCCTCTCTGCGAAAAAGCGGATCGCCCAGCGCCTCACGCAGGCGGGCGAGGGCGTGGCTAACCGCCGACGGGCTAAGCGCGAGCTTCTGTGCCGTTCGGCTGGTTGAGCCGGTGCTGAGCATCACGTACAGCACTTTCAGCAAGTTCATGTCTAATTGCAGGATGTTCACGATCGCGGCTCTCAATTGCATCACACTAAATTGCCCGGCATTATACTGCGCCTCCTGACAAAAAGGAGCCACCCGTGAACCGTTATAGCCTGTTGTTTATCTGCATGATTTCGACCTTCTCTGCCGGCAGCATTGCGGCGCTAAACCCGACCCAGCCGCTGTCCGCCGCGCCGCCTTATTCGCTGTTTGAAGGCTGGGCAAAGCCGGTCAAGCCGTTCCGCATGGCGGAAAACGTCTGGTATGTCGGGACCGAAAATCTCTCGTCCATTCTGATTACCACGCCTGAGGGTCATATCCTGGTGGACGGCGCGCTGGATGCCAGCGCAGAGGGAATAAAAAATAATATCGCCGCACTTGGCTTCAATATTCGCGACCTGCGTTTCATCCTCAATAGCCATGCCAGGTTGGATCAGGCCGGCGGCATCGCCAGACTAAAGCTGTGGAGCGGGGCGAAGCTCATTGCCAGCAAGGCGAATGCGGAGCAAATGGCGCGAGGAGGAAAAGAGGACTTTGCGCTTGGGGACGCGCTGCCGTTTCCGCCGGTAAGCACGGATAAAATTATTCACGATCGCGAGACGCTGACCCTCGGCGGTGTGTCCGCGACGGCGCTGCTGACGCCGGGGCATCTGCCGGGCAGCACTTCATGGCTGTTTACTCTGCCCGACGGCAGCAAGCTTATCTACGCCGACAGCCTGGCTACGCCGGACTATTATCTGGTGGCGAATAAAAATTATCCAACGCTGGTGGACGATATTCGCCATAGCTTTGCCACACTTGTCGCGCAGAAGGTCGACATTTTTGTGGCGAACAAAGGGGAGCGCTTCGGCCTGGCGGATAAACAGGCCCGACTGGCCGCCGGAGATAGCAGCGCGTTTATCGACAGGGACGGGTTACAACGCTATGTAGAACTCTCCCGGCAGCGCTTTGAAGCGCAGCTGAAACAACAAACGGAACAATAGGGCTTTTTGCGATCCGCCGGGCAGGTCGGCTGTCATTTTTCTGTCACAATATATTCTTCACATTTTATTAATCACTCCCTGAGGAATAAGTAATGAAGAAAAAAATTGTTGCCTCATTGCTGGCCGTCGCCTGTATTGCCCCAGGCCTGGCGAAAGCGGAAACCGTGCCTGACGGCTACCAGCTGCAGCAGGTCCTGCTGATGAGCCGTCATAACCTGCGTGCGCCGCTGGCCAACAACGGCAGCGTGCTTGAGCAGTCTACGGCTCAGGCGTGGCCGGAATGGGACGTGCCTGGCGGGCAGCTCACCACCAAAGGCGGCGTGCTGGAAGTGTATATGGGGCATTACATGCGTGAATGGCTGGCGAGCCAGAAGCTGGTGACCAGCGGTGAATGCCCGGCGCCGGAAAGCGTTTATGCCTATGCCAACAGCCTCCAGCGTACCGTGGCCACCGCGCAATTCTTCATTACCGGCGCCTTCCCAGGCTGTGACGTGCCGGTACATCATCGGGAAAAAATGGGCACCATGGACCCGGTGTTCAACCCGGTGATCACCAACACCTCGCCTGAGTTTAAAGACAAAGCCGTGCAGGCGATGGAAAAGCAGCGCACGGAATACAAGCTTGCTGACAGCTACAAACTGCTGGAGCAAATTGTCGGCTATAAAAACTCGCCAACCTGTAAAGAGAAGCAACTGTGTGACCTGTCCGGGCCGAAAGATGCCTTTAGCGCCAACGCCACTCAGGAGCCGGGCGTAAACGGTTCGCTGAAGGTGGGCAATGCCCTGGTGGATGCTTTCACGCTGCAATACTACGAAGGCTTCCCGATGGATCAGGTGGCATGGGGAAAAATCAAGACGGCAGAACAGTGGCGCGTGCTTTCGCAGCTGAAAAACAGCTACCAGGACACCCTGTTCACTTCGCCGGAAGTAGCCCGCAACGTCGCGGCCCCGCTGGTGAAATACATTCAAAGCGCGTTAACGTCGAAAGAGGCGACTTCCGGGCCGAAAGTGACGCTGATGGTGGGGCATGACTCTAACATCGCTTCGCTGCTGACCGCGCTGCAGTTCAAGCCTTATCAGCTGCCGGGGCAGTACGAGCGCACGCCGATTGGCGGCAATATTCTGTTCCAGCGCTGGCACGATAAGAGCAATAACCGCGATCTGCTGAAGGTGGAATACGTTTACCAGAGCGCCGAACAGCTGCGTAATGGCGATGTATTAACCCTGAAGAATCCGCCAAAACGCGTTACGCTGCAGCTGGAAGGCTGCCCGACGGACGCCAACGGCTACTGCTCGTGGGATAAGTTTAGCGAAGTGCTGACTCAGGCCGTGAAGTAAGAAGATGCTGCCCCCGGAAGGGGGCAGCGGAGAGTTTAAACGTTTTTGCGCTCTATGGTTTGTTCGCCCCAGAAGAGCGAGTCCTTATCCGTTTTAGCAAAGGCGAGCGGTAAAACCTCATCGCTCCCTTCTTCCCAAATTTTTTCGGCCAGCTTTTCGTCGTACTTTGCCAGCTCAAAAATGGCTTCTGCAATTTCTGGTGAGGTGTTGCGTAGACTTGCCCATTCGCCAACGTGATGGGCTTTTGCTTGCGTCGTTGTCATCTCTCCTCCCGTTAACCGTTGAGTTTTACAGCCAGACCTGCGACATGTTCCCCCTGGTAGCGGGCTATCGCCAGCTCTTCCTGGCTTGGCTGACGTGAACCGTCGCCGCCGGCAATGGTTGTGGCCCCGTAAGGCGTACCGCCGCGCACCTGCGAGACATCAAACAGTTCCTGCGCCGCGTAGCCGATAGGCACAATCACCATCCCATGGTGGGCGAGCGTTGTCCAGGTCGAGGTGATGGTCTGCTCCTGGCCGCCGCCGGTGCCGGTGGAGCTGAACACGCTGCCCAGTTTTCCGTAGAGCGCGCCGGACGCCCAAAGGCCGCCCGTCTGATCGAGGAAGGTACGCATCTGGCCCGCCATATTGCCAAAGCGGGTAGGGGTCCCGAAGATAATGGCGTCGTAATCGGCCAGCTCCTGCGGCGTGGCGACCGGCGCAGTGTGGGTTTTGCCACCGGCTTTAGCAAAGGCTTCCGGGGCCATGGTTTCGGGCACGCGCTTTATTGTCACTTCCGCACCATCGACCTTTTGTGCACCTTCTGCCACGGCCTTAGCCATGGTTTCGATGTGTCCATACATTGAATAATAAAGCACCAGTACTTTAGCCATCTTGCTTCACTCCTCAGTTGAACTGCAGTTTTGCTGCACTCCTTTAAAGATATGACTTGTGGCGCAGAGTGCAAACCTGAGTGTTCCTTCCTTGATGCATCACAAGCGCAGGCGAAATTTTCACCCTGTAGCATTAGCTAACATTTTTCCGGGTGTTTTTTGACCAGCTATAAGAGGGTGTTATGACCTCGGGTTTGCAGGATAAAACCCCAAGCTCACCGGCATGTTTCTGGATGTTTCTGAATGGAGGTTTAATCGCGTCGGTACACTAAGCTTAGTCCCACGCGGTAACGTTGACGGCATGCTCGTCTGGCCGCGCAATGAAAGACTTCTCTTTTATTGAATGCAAGATGATGTCCTAAATCCGGAGGTTAGAAATGGCAAACCATCGTGGTGGTTCAGGTAATTTCGCTGAAGACCGTGAAAGAGCATCAGAAGCAGGCCGTAAAGGTGGCCAGCACAGCGGCGGTAACTTCAAAAACGATCCGCAGCGCGCCTCAGAGGCTGGTCAAAAAGGGGGTAAAAACAGCCACGGCAGCAAGAATAAATAGCCGTAGCTACGTTCAGTGCGCGCAGGGTAATCCTCGCGCCGACGGTGCCCCAACCGCCGGTTTATCCGGCGGTTTTTTATTTTCTCATTGCAACAAAATGTGACTGGAAGCACTATAGACCCTCGACTTTCACCCTGATGTATCCGGTCTCCCTCATGTCTGCGCCATTAAGCCGTTATAAATTCTCCGTTAAGCCGCAGGAAGCGCTGCTTATCCTCATCACCATGTTCTGGGGCGGCACTTTCCTGGCCGTGCAGTACGCCATGACGATGAGCGACCCGTTCTTCTTTGTTGGCCTGCGCTTTGCTACCGCCGCCGTGGCCGTGGGGCTGCTGTCGCTGAAATCGCTGCGCGGATTAACCTGGCTTGAAATCAAGGCGGGAGTAATGATTGGCGTGGCTATCGCCATCGGCTACAGCATGCAGACCTGGGGGCTGCAAACCATCCCCAGCAGTAAATCCGCCTTTATTACCGCGATGTACGTTCCCGTTGTGCCGCTTTTGCAGTGGATCTGCCTTGGCCGTATGCCGGGCCTGATGTCCTGGATTGGGGTGATCCTGGCGTTTGTGGGCCTTATTTTTCTTGCCGGACCGGAGGGCACCAGCCTGTCGCTGGGTGCCGGGGAAATTATCACGCTGATTGGCGCCGTAGCGATTGCCGCAGAGATAATCCTGATCAGCGTCTGGGCAGGAAAAGTGGACATTAAACGCGTCACCGTGGTGCAGCTGGCGACGGCATCGCTGGTGTCATTTGTGGCGATGGTGCCCGCTGGGGAAAGCGTGCCGCATTTCAGCCCCGGACTGGTGATGATTGCCCTGGGGTTGGGAATTTTCAGCGCCATCATTCAGGTGACGATGAACTGGGCGCAGCGCAGCGTATCGCCGACCCGTGCAACGGTAATTTATACCGGCGAGCCGGTTTGGGCGGGGATCTTTGGCCGCATGGCGGGGGAGCGGCTTCCCGTACTCGCGCTGCTGGGCGGGGCGTTGATCGTGCTCGGGGTGCTGGTTAGCGAGCTGAAGCTCAAGCGCAAGAAAGCAGCGAACGCGGAGCGCGACTGGCAGGAAGATACCGAAGGCGAGGGCGTCTGAGCTATAATTCATGCCAGCGATCAACAAGGAGAGCTCGCATGGCTGAAGCCGCAACTGACAGTAAAACCCCTGGGCGCCGCTCGAAAGCCGTAGCGGCCAAAAAACAGGCCATTCTTGCCGCTGCGCTGGCGTTCTTTTCTCAATACGGCATCCACGGCACCAGCCTTGAGCAGGTGGCCGAGCGGGCCGAAGTTTCAAAGACTAACCTGCTTTATTACTACCCGTCCAAAGAAGCGCTCTACGTTGCGGTGCTCAAGCAGATCCTCGACGTCTGGCTTGCCCCGCTGCGAGCCTTTCGCGAGGACCTGCAGCCGCTGGTGGCGATTGGGGAATACATTCGGCTCAAGCTGGAGGTTTCGCGCGATTATCCGCAGGCGTCTAAGCTCTTTTGCCTGGAGATGCTGCAGGGCGCGCCGCTGCTAAAAGGGGAACTGACGGGGGACCTGAAAGCCCTGGTGGATGACAAGTCGGCGATCATTGCCGGCTGGGTTGCCAGCGGTAAACTTGCCGCCGTTGACCCGCATCATCTTATTTTTATGCTCTGGGCCACGACCCAGCACTACGCGGATTTTGCCAGCCAGGTTGAGGCCGTAACCGGCAGCACGCTGCAGGATGAGGACTTTTTCCGCCGCACGGTGGAAAACGTGCAGCGGATGATTATTGAAGGTATTCGGGTTCGTTAATCAGCTCTATTTCGGGGGCAAGACGCAGCTGACGTCGCCCTCTTCGCATTCCAGCGTGCCCTTCAGCAGTTCGGTGCGTTCGAGCGTTTTATCCGCCAGGCAGTTGGCGCGCACCATCGGGTAGACCGATCCCTGTTCAGCGCCAGAACTCATAAAGTCACAGTCCGCATCGCGGAAGGCTATCCACGCATTCTGCGCTTTTTTAAGCTGCGCTTTTTGCTTGTCGGTTGCCCGGGACATAACTTCTTTATAGGTTTTGTTCAGCTGCTCGTCCTGCTTTTTATACTCTGCGGCATAGCACTGATTCATATCGGCCTGGGTGGTGGCTGCATCACAGCCATCGGCCATCGCGGCCCCGCTCAGCAGCAGCCCGCCAACAAGTAAACACACGCGTTTCATTTCGCTGTCCTCAAATAAAAAAGGGCTCTCAGATGAGAGCCCTCGTATCCTGGCAGACTGTTAGCCGATTGTCATCAGGCTGGCGTTGCCGCCTGCGGCCGCGGTGTTTACGCTCAGTGAACGCTCCACATAAAGACGCTCAAGCAGGATATTGCTTTCGCCACGGGCAAAGCCTTGGACGGAAACAATCGCGCCCGTGCGGGCGGCCACGGCTTCGCAGAGTTTGCGCAGCTGGTCAGAGTCTCCATGGTAAATCACCGCGTCGAACGGCTGTTTCAGCAGCTCTTCCTGCTTCGCAAAATCAATCTGCTGCTGCACGGCTTTCGGCAATTGCTTAGCCAGCTCGCGGTGCAGGCTGTCATCCGCCCACAGCGCACGGCTGCCCACGCTGGTAACCGCCGCAAGCTGCACTAACGCATCGCGTTCGTCGTCGGCAACGCACAGAATGCGTTCACGCGGCAGCAGGGCGTAGGTGTTGCGCTCGCCCGTCGGGCCAGGCAGCACGCGCAGCGTCCCGCTCTGCGCCAGTTCGCCAAACTGCAGGCAAACGGATTTCAGCTCTTCACGGTTGGCTGCCCACTCGCTTAGCGCCTGATGGGCAACCTGCAGGTCACTCTTCAGAGATGCATCCACCGGGGTTTGGGCATCGTGACGGTTAAAGGTGGTTTGTAGCGCATTTTCCGGGCGGTTAGCCAGCAGGCGATACAGATACAGCGGGCCACCGGCTTTTGGACCGGTGCCGGACAAGCCTTCACCGCCAAACGGTTGAACGCCGACCACGGCGCCGACCATATTACGGTTAACGTACATGTTGCCGACGTGGGCGGAGCCGGTGACCAGGGCAATCGTCTCGTCGATACGAGTATGCACGCCGAGCGTCAGGCCATAGCCCGCCGCGTTGATCTGCTTAATTAAGGATTCAAGGTTGTTACGGTTGTAGCGCACCACGTGCAGAACCGGGCCAAACACCTCTTTCTTCATCTCGTCGAAGCTTTCCAGTTCGATAAGGGTCGGAGCGACAAAGGTGCCGGACTGCCATTCGCGCGCGTCCACGCTGTTTTCACGCACGGCCTGGAAGACGGTGCGGCCTTTGGCGCGCATAGCCTGGATGTGCTTCTCAATATTTTGCTGAGCTTCGGCGTCGATAACCGGCCCGATGTCGGTGGTCAGGCGGCCTGGGTTACCCATCCGGCATTCCGCCATCGCGCCACGGAGCATTTGCAGCGTGTGCTCGGCTACGTCTTCCTGCAGGCACAGCACGCGCAGGGCGGAGCAGCGTTGGCCTGCGCTGTCGAACGCAGAGGAGACCACGTCCACAACCACCTGTTCGGTCAGCGCGGAGGAGTCAACGATCATCGCGTTGAGACCGCCGGTTTCCGCAATCAGCGGCGTTGGGCGCCCTTGAGGATCGAGGCGGTCAGCGATATTGCGCTGTAGCAGGGAGGCCACTTCGGTTGAACCAGTGAACATCACTCCGCGCACGCGCGGGTCACCCGTCAGCTGCGCGCCTACGGTTTCACCGCGGCCCGGCAACAGCTGCAGCACGCCCGCAGGCACGCCAGCTTCCAGCAGAATCGCTACGCCCTGAGCGGCAATCAGCGGCGTTTGTTCCGCAGGTTTCGCCAGCACGCTGTTACCGGCGGCAAGCGCGGCGGCAATCTGGCCGGTGAAGATAGCCAGCGGGAAGTTCCACGGGCTGATACACACGACGGGGCCGAGAGGACGATGAGTTTCATTGTCGAAGTCGTCACGTACCTGGCCCGCGTAATAGTGCAGGAAGTCCACGGCCTCACGCACTTCGGCGATGGCGTTGCTGAAGGTTTTACCCGCTTCGCGCACCAGAATGCCGATCAACTGCTGCATACGGCTTTCCATCATCACCGCCGCGCGTTCAAGAATAGCGGCACGCTCCTGCGGTGGGGTGGCAAACCAGATTGGCGCGTGGTTAACGGCATTTTCGAGCGCGAGGGAAACCTCTTCAGTCGTGGTTTCGCGAGTGTAGCCCACGATGTCGGTCGGCTCAGCCGGGTTTTTCACCGGCGTTAATTCGCCTTCAACAACCGGCTGTTCCAGCACAGGCGTGGCCTGCCACTTCTGCGCGGCGCTGTTCAGCAGGGCGGAAGAAAGCGATGCCAGGCGGTGTTCGTTCGCCAAATCCAGGCCGCTGGAGTTGCTGCGTTCCGTACCGTACAGCGCTTTCGGCAGGGCGATTTTAGGGTGAGGCAACCCAGGCTGGCCTTCTTTAACGGCCATAGCTTCAACCGCGCTGACCGGGTCGGCAACCAGCTCGTCCAGCGGCAGGGTTGCGTCGGCAATGCGGTTGACAAAGGAGGTGTTGGCGCCGTTTTCCAGCAGGCGACGCACCAGGTAAGCCAGCAGCGTTTCGTGGGTGCCGACCGGGGCGTAGATGCGGCAAGGGCGGTTCAGCTTGCCGTCAGCCACTTTCCCGACCACCTGCTCATAAAGCGGCTCGCCCATGCCGTGCAGGCACTGGAATTCGTACTGGCCAGGATAATAGTTCTGCCCGGCAAGGTTATAAATTGCCGCCAGGGTGTGGGCGTTATGGGTCGCAAACTGCGGGTAGATAAGGTTCGGCACGGCCAGCAGCTTTTTGGCACACGCGAGGTAAGAGATATCGGTGTACACCTTGCGGGTATAAACCGGGTAACCCTCCAGGCCATCAACCTGAGCGCGTTTAATTTCGCTATCCCAGTAAGCGCCTTTTACCAGGCGAATCATCAGGCGGCGACGGCTTCGGGTGGCCAGGTCGACCAGGTAATCAATCACAAACGGGCAGCGCTTCTGGTAGGCCTGAATAACAAAGCCGATGCCGTTCCAGCCCGCCAGCTCAGGCTCAAAGCACAGCTTTTCCAGCAGATCGAGGGAGATCTCCAGGCGATCGGCTTCTTCGGCGTCAATGTTAATGCCGACGTCATACTGGCGCGCCAGCAGCGTCAGGGATTTCAGGCGCGGGTAAAGTTCTTCCATTACGCGGTCGTACTGCGCGCGGCTGTAGCGAGGGTGCAGGGCGGAAAGCTTGATGGAAATCCCCGGACCTTCATAAATGCCGCGGCCGTTGGAGGCTTTACCGATGGCGTGAATCGCCTGCTGATAAGAGACCATATAGGCCTGAGCGTCGGCGGCGGTCAGCGCGGCTTCGCCCAGCATGTCGTAAGAGTAGCGGAAGCCTTTTTCTTCCAGCTTGCGCGCGTTAGCCAGCGCTTCGGCGATGGTTTCGCCGGTTACGAACTGCTCGCCCATCAGGCGCATGGCCATGTCCACGCCTTTACGCACCAGCGGCTCGCCGCTTTTGCTGATGATGCGGTTCAGAGAGCGGGAAAGGCTCGCTTCGTTATGGGTTGACACCAGGCGGCCGGTAAACAGCAGGCCCCACGTCGCGGCGTTCACGAACAGCGAAGGGCTGCGGCCAATGTGCGAGTGCCAGTTCCCGTTGCTGATTTTGTCGCGGATCAGCGCGTCGCGGGTGGCTTTATCCGGGATGCGCAGCAGCGCTTCCGCGAGGCACATCAGCGCCACGCCTTCCTGAGAGGAAAGAGAGAACTCCTGCAGCAGGCTCTGAACCATGCCCGCGCGGCCAGAAGCCGTTTTCTGATTACGCAGTTTATCGGCCAACTGATAAGCCAGCTTTTGCGTCTGTTCGGCGATGGCCGGAGCCAGGCGAGCCTGCTCAAGAATCATCGGGACTGCGTCGGTTTCAGGGCGGCGCCACGCGGCGGTGATCGCGGCCCGGCTGACGGACTGCGGCAGAATTTGCTCGGCAAAGTCGAGGAACGGCTGCGCCACTTCTTCAGGCTGCGCCGGGGACTCTTCACTCTCATTGGCCGCACCGGCCAGCAGGGCAGGGAGCTCAGGCAGATCGTCGCTGCTTTCCAGGCGTTCCAGGTAATTAAAGATGGCCTGCTTAATCAGCCAGTGTGGCGTGCGGTCAATGCGCGAGGCGGCCTCTTTAATGCGGTCGCGCGTCGCTTCATCCAGTTTTACGCCCATCGTGGTGGTGCCCATACGACAGTCTCCAGGTTAAGGATTATTCGGGGGTTTACTTTGTTAGCCAGCAATATCCATGAAGTTGCAACTTTGTGCAACCTTGTTAAATCGAAGCCGATAATGGGCTCGCAAAAAAGGCGATTTGTTGCCAGTAAGATAAGAAAATCGTCTGGCAGGGCGATAAGCGGAACGCTAGATTTATCGACGAAGTTAACACTTTTTGACGGTGCAACCGTAAAAAATGTGAGCAAGTGCAACCTGGTGAAAAATGCTTACCTAAGGCAGATGCAAACGATGTAAATGCCGTGTTAAATCGTTTGTGAAAAATAAAGGGTTCCGGCAGGATGCATTCCCCATTACATCACGATAACAACACAGCGCCTCGTTCCGGCGCGAAGCAGCCTGTTCAGAGAGAGCAGGCGTAATAGCTATGGAGAAGTCTGAATGACAATAAGCACACCGATGCTGGTGACCTTTCTCGTTTATATCTTTGGCATGATTCTCATCGGTTTTATCGCCTGGCGATCCACCCGCAGCTTTGATGATTATATTCTTGGCGGCCGCAGCCTCGGGAGCGTGGTCACCGCGCTGTCGGCGGGCGCCTCCGATATGAGCGGCTGGCTGCTAATGGGCCTGCCGGGCGCGATTTTTATTTCCGGTATTTCTGAAAGCTGGATAGCCATCGGCCTGACCTTAGGGGCCTGGGTTAACTGGAAGCTGGTTGCCGGGCGCCTGCGCGTTCACACCGAAATGAACAACAATGCGCTGACGCTGCCCGATTACTTCACCGGGCGTTTTGAAGACTCCAGCCGCCTGCTGCGCATCATCTCCGCGCTGGTGATCCTGCTGTTTTTCACCATCTACTGTGCTTCCGGCATCGTGGCCGGGGCGCGGCTGTTTGAAAGCACTTTCGGGATGAGCTACGAAACGGCGCTGTGGGCCGGGGCGGCAGCGACCATCATCTACACCTTTGTGGGCGGATTCCTTGCGGTTAGCTGGACGGATACCGTGCAGGCCAGCCTGATGATCTTCGCGCTGATTCTGACGCCGGTGATGGTGATTGCGGCGGTTGGCGGCCTCGATGATTCTCTGCTGGTGATTAAGCAGAAGAGCATCGAAAACGTCGACATGCTGAAAGGGCTGAACTTTGTCGCCATCGTTTCCCTGATGGGCTGGGGCCTGGGCTACTTCGGCCAGCCGCATATTCTGGCGCGCTTTATGGCGGCAGACTCACACCACACCATCGTTAACGCACGTCGCATCAGCATGACCTGGATGATCCTTTGCCTGGCGGGTGCCTGCGCGGTGGGCTTCTTCGGGATTGCCTACTTTAATAACAACCCTGAGCAGGCCGGAGCTGTGACGCAGAACGGCGAGCGGGTGTTTATCGAGCTGGCGCAAATTCTGTTTAACCCGTGGATTGCCGGGGTGCTTCTCTCCGCGATTCTGGCGGCGGTAATGTCCACGCTGAGCTGTCAGCTGCTGGTGTGCTCGAGTGCAATTACCGAAGACCTTTATAAGGCGTTCCTGCGTAAAGGCGCGAGCCAGAAGGAGCTGGTGTGGGTGGGGCGCATGATGGTGCTGGTGGTCGCGCTGGTGGCGATTGCGCTTGCCGCTAACCCGGAAAACCGCGTGCTGGGCCTCGTCAGTTATGCCTGGGCAGGATTTGGTGCCGCATTTGGCCCGGTGGTCCTGTTCTCCGTAATGTGGTCACGCATGACCCGCAACGGGGCGCTGGTGGGGATGATTGTTGGGGCAGCCACCGTGCTTATCTGGAAGCAGTTTGGCTGGCTGGGGCTGTACGAAATTATTCCTGGCTTCGTGTTCGGGAGCCTGGCAATTGTGGTGGTAAGCCTGATGGGCAAAGCGCCGTCGGCCTCCATGCAGAAGCGTTTTGCCGAAGCGGATGCGGTGTACCACACTCCGCCTCCGGGCAAATTGCAGACCGACTAACAGACGATGTTTTACAGGGGCCGGATCATCCGGCCCTTTTTACATCTGGTCATAAATATGTCATCCCCCTCTCTTGTTTTTCTTATCAGCGCTAATGATAATCACAATCGTTATGGTTTACTTTTCTTTACGTCAATTGACTTGTATTCACATCTGAGGTGTCAGGCATGTTTGTTCCATTTCTCATCATGTTACGCGAAGGGCTGGAGGCGGCGCTCATCGTCAGCCTGATTGCCAGCTACCTGAAGCGTACCCAGCGCGGCCAGTGGATAGCCGTGATGTGGATTGGCGTCTTTGCCGCCGCCGCGCTCTGCCTGGGCCTCGGTATCTTCATCAATGAAACCACCGGTGAGTTCCCGCAGAAAGAGCAGGAGCTGTTTGAGGGGATTGTGGCGGTGATTGCCGTGTTTATCCTCACCTGGATGGTGTTCTGGATGCGTAAAGTGTCCCGCAACGTCAAAGTGCAGCTGGAGCAGGCGGTTGATAACGCGCTGCACAGCAAAGGCAACCACGGCTGGGCGCTGATCATGATGGTCTTTTTCGCCGTGGCGCGTGAAGGCCTGGAGTCGGTGTTCTTCCTGCTGGCCGCTTTCCAGCAGGACGTCGGTATTTGGCCGCCGCTGGGCGCGATGCTTGGCCTGGCTACCGCGGTGGTGCTTGGTTTCCTGATTTATTGGGGCGGGATTCGTCTCAACCTTGGCGCATTCTTTAAATGGACCAGCCTGTTTATTCTGCTGGTGGCCGCAGGCCTTGCCGCCGGTGCCGTCCGTGCATTCCACGAAGCCGGACTGTGGAACCATTTCCAGGATATCGCTTTTGACATGAGCAACACGCTCTCCACCCACTCGCTGACCGGCACGCTGCTGGAGGGGATTTTCGGTTATCAGGAAACCCCAACCGTGAGCGAAGTGGCGATGTACTTCATCTATCTGATTCCGGCGCTGGTGCTGTTCTTTATACCGCCGCGCGTGAACAACCAGGCGACCAATACGGCTCGTTAATTGATTTACGGCGGGCCGCCCGCCGTTTAGTGATAACTACTCATTGCTTAATAGGGATAGGTCATGACCAAACATTTTCGTCTGAAGGCACTGCACGTTGCGCTGCTCGCGCTTGTCTCTTCTTCGTTTGCCGCGCAGGCGGCAGATATTCCCCAGGTAAAAGTCACCGTCACCGATAAACAGTGTGAGCCGATGAGCGTCACCGTGAATGCCGGGAAGACTCAGTTCATCATCCAGAACAATAGCCAGAAAGCGCTGGAATGGGAGATCCTGAAAGGGGTGATGGTGGTGGAAGAGCGTGAAAACATCGCGCCGGGCTTCTCCCAGAAGCTGACCGCCAACCTGCAGCCGGGCGAATACGACATGACCTGCGGCCTGCTGACCAACCCGAAAGGCAAGCTGGTGGTGAAAGCTTCCGGCAAGCAGGAAGCGCCTAAAACCGATCTGCTGGCGCTGACCGGCCCAATCACCGAATACAAAGCCTATGTGACCGCCGAAGTCGCCGAGCTGGTGAAAGGCACCAAAGCCTTTACCGACGCGGTGAAAGCCGGTGATTTAGAGAAAGCGAAATCCCTGTATGCGTCAACGCGCCAGCATTACGAGCGTATTGAACCGATTGCCGAATTGTTCTCCGATCTCGACAGCAGCATCGATGCCCGCGAAGACGACTTCGAGAAAAAAGCGGACGACCCGAAATTCACCGGCTTCCACCGTCTGGAGAAAATCCTCTTTGGCGATAACACCACCAAAGACGCCGCGCAGTTTGCCGACAAGCTGAACGCCGACGTGCTGGATCTACAAACTCGTATTTCCGAGCTGGCCTTCCCGCCAAGCAAAGTGGTTGGCGGCGCTGCCGGTCTGATAGAAGAAGTAGCGGCCACCAAAATCAGCGGTGAAGAAGATCGCTACAGCCACACTGACCTGTGGGACTTCCAGGCGAACGTTGACGGCGCGCAGAAAATCGTTGATCTGCTGCGTCCTCAGCTGACCAAAGAGAACCCGGCGCTGCTGGCGAAAATAGACGCTAACTTCAAGAAAGTTGACGCCATTCTGGCGAAATACCGCACTAAAGACGGGTTTGAAACCTACGACAAGCTGACGGATAACGATCGCAAAGCGCTGAAAGGGCCAATCACCACGCTTGCGGAAGACCTGTCCCAGCTGCGTGGCGTGATGGGTCTGGACTGAGCATCATGAGTGATAAGGACAACACCGGCGCGCACCAACCGGCGCGCCGCCAGCTTCTGAAAACACTGGGCGCCCTTGGGGGCGCTTTTGCCGTGGGCGGCGGTTGCCCGATGACGGCTCACGCGGCAAATCCTGCTTCTTCCCCCGGCACGCTGCCGCCGGACGGTCGCCTTGAAAACCAGCCGCTTTATGGCGAGCACCAGGCCGGTATTCTGACGCCTCAGCAGGCCGCGATGATGTTGGTCGCCTTTGACGTGCTGGCCAGCGACAAAGCCGAGCTTGAGCGCCTGTTCCGCCTGCTGACCGCGCGTTTTGACTTCCTGACCAGCGGTGGCCCGGCGCCGGATACGCCTAATCCACGACTGCCGCCGATGGACTCGGGCATTCTTGGGGCGGAAATCTACCCGGATAACCTGACGATCACGGTGTCCGTCGGCAGTTCGCTGTTCGATGAGCGTTTTGGCCTGCAAAAACAGATGCCGAAAAAGCTCCAGCAAATGACCCGCTTCCCGAACGATTCGCTGGATGCCGGGCTGTGCCACGGCGATCTGCTGCTGCAGATTTGTGCCAACACCAACGACACGGTGATCCACGCGCTGCGCGACATCATCAAGCACACGCCCGATCTCCTCAGCGTGCGCTGGCGGCGGGAAGGGTTTATCTCCAACCATGCGGCACGCAGCCGTGGGAAAGAGACGCCGATCAACCTGCTGGGCTTCAAAGACGGCACGGCCAACCCGGACAGCCATGATAAGCCACTGATGGATGACGTGGTGTGGGTGACGAAGCAGCAGCAGGAGCCTGCCTGGGCTACCGGCGGCAGCTATCAGGCGGTGCGCATTATTCAGTTCCACGTTGAGTCCTGGGACCGCACGCCGCTGAAAGAGCAGCAGACTATCTTCGGGCGCGATAAGCACAGCGGCGCGCCGCTGGGTATGAAGAATGAGCATGATGTGCCGGACTATGCCGCCGACCCTGACGGCAATATGATTGCGCTTGATGCCCATATCCGCCTGGCAAACCCGAGAACCAAAGAGACACAGTCGGGGCTGATGATGCGCCGGGGCTACAGCTATTCGCTCGGTGCAACCAAATCCGGCCAGCTTGATATGGGGCTGCTGTTCGTTTGCTACCAGCATGACCTCGAAAAAGGGTTCCTGACGGTGCAGGGCAGGTTGAACGGTGAGGCGCTGGAGGAGTACGTGAAGCCGATTGGCGGTGGGTATTTCTTCGCACTGCCTGGCGTGCCGGATAAGCAGCATTATCTGGGGCAGGGGATGATGGAGGCATAGTTAATGCCGTACCGGCGATGAGAGCCGGGAACAAATCTTCCCCTCACCCCAGCCCTCTCCCCGAAGGGGAGAGGGGGAAAACAGCCATTCTTTCAGAGAGTAGGTGATGCAAATTTTCATTTGCTAACAATTCACCCCCTTATTATTCATTGCAATTCCCTATGACTATCCCGCTGATATATTTCTGTAATATTGGTGTGCGAAAAAGGTACACAGCAGCGGATTTCGATTTAACGTTACTTAAAAGTGAAATTTATGTTGCATTTTGGGTGATGTTTGTTGTACTTAAAGCAAAAGAGCGGTAGTTCCCTGCTGTGACGTTTAATCACTACGGAGATCGCGAATGGTTGGGTCCTGTACTGGACGGTTACTTAAACACTTTACCCGCACTACCCAGCGCGGAGGCCTCTCCTCCGGCTTCGCTATCTTCACCGCTAAATTTCCCCATTCAGAATCAAATCAGTGTCCTGACGGTGCGTCGGGCGACATTTCGCGTTCGCTTAATGCACCCTCTCAACCGGCAGTTAATGGCTTACAAGGAAGCCAAACCTCATCCGTTAGTGAGCATAATCGCGCCTGTCCTGTCGGCGCGGGCAATGAAACCAACTGTAAGGTGCCATCCATGGGAAGACAGAAAGCTGTGATCAAAGCTCGTCGCGAAGCAAAACGTGTGCTGAGACGGGATTCACGTAGCCACCGGCAGCGTGAAGAGGAATCGGTCACCACGCTTGTGCAGATGAGCGGCGTAGAATCGATAGGCATGGCTCGCGACAGCCGCGACCATTCACCTATCGAAGCGCGTAATGAAGCTCAGGCGCACTATCTTAATGCCATCGAGAAAAAGCAGCTGATTTTTGCTACCGGCGAAGCCGGCTGTGGCAAGACGTTTATCAGCGCAGCGAAAGCCGCTGAGGCCCTGATACATAAGGATGTCGACAGGATTATCGTTACCCGTCCGGTGCTGCAGGCCGATGAAGATCTCGGCTTCCTCCCCGGTGATATTTCAGAGAAGTTCGCCCCGTATTTCCGCCCGGTGTATGACATCCTGGTGCGACGTTTAGGGTCGTCTTTTATGCAGTATTGCCTGCGGCCTGAAATTGGTAAGGTTGAGATTGCGCCGTTCGCCTATATGCGCGGACGTACTTTTGAAAATGCCGTGGTTATTCTGGATGAGGCGCAGAATGTCACCGCAGCGCAAATGAAAATGTTCCTCACCCGCCTCGGGGAAAACGTGACGGTTATCGTCAATGGCGATATCACGCAGTGTGACTTACCCGCAGGCGTGCCGTCCGGTTTAAGTGATGCACTAAACCGTTTCGAAGAAGATGAAATGGTCGGCGTTGTTCGCTTCGGTAAACAGGATTGTGTGCGTTCGGCCCTCTGCCAGCGCACGCTGAACGCCTACGACTGACGGTCTTCAACAATTTAGTGAAAAGCCCAAACTTCGGTTTGGGCTTTTTTATTTGCGCGAATTATTTGGCCAAACTGTGAAGGGGGTCATAACACCAGGTCAAGGAGAGACAATTTATGAGAGCCAGGAATTATCTCTCAAGGGAAACCATGCCGTATACTTTCCTCAAGCAGAGACAATAGTCTCGCCCCACAAACCCGCTTTGGAACAGCAACAATACGTCACGGAAGTCCGTTACAGCGTATTGAGACTTGAGGAACAACTTATGCAAAAGAAAAAAATTTACCTGTTCTGCTCCGCTGGGATGTCAACCTCGCTGTTAGTGACCAAAATGCGAGCGCAGGCCGAAAAGTATGAAGTTCCGGTAGAAATTGAAGCATTCTCTGAGTCTTTAGCCAGCGAGAAAGGGAAGCACGCGGACCTCGTTTTACTCGGGCCACAAATTGCCTACATGCAGGCAGATATCAAGAAATTGTTGCCCACCAAGCCTGTAGAAGTTATCGATTCTGCTCTGTACGGTAAAGTCGATGGGCTGGGTGTGTTGAAAGCGGCTGTGGCAGCAATTAAGAAAGCAGCGGCCGAGAGTTAATTTTTTATTCTTGTTTTGTTTAATTTTCCGTCAAAGAGCGACTTACACCTACAGCCGTAATAATAATTACGGCTTTCAAGGATATTTATAATATGAGTAAAGTCATTGATTCACTTGAGAAGGTTCTCCTGCCTTTTGCTGTAAAAATAGGAAAGCAGCCTCACGTTAATGCCATTAAAAATGGTTTTATTAAATTAATGCCATTAACCCTAACCGGGGCAATGTTTGTTCTGATTAACAACGTATTCCTGAGCTTCGGCGCAGGATCATTTTTCTACTCGTTAGGCATCCGTTTAGACCCCGAGACCATTGAAACCCTGAATGGGTTTAAAGCTATCGGCGGCAACGTGTACAACGGTACGTTGGGCATTATGTCGCTGATGGCGCCTTTTTTCATTGGTATGGCGTTAGCTGAAGAAAGGAAGGTCGATCCTCTCGCGGCGGGCTTATTATCCGTAGCAGCCTTTATGACCGTTACGCCTTATAGCGTGGGCGAAGCCTATGCCGTGGGCGCTAACTGGTTAGGCGGCCAGAACATTATTTCCGGTATGATTATCGGTCTGGTGGTCGCCGAGCTGTTCACCTTTGTTATACGTAAAAACTGGGTTATTACCCTGCCGGATAGCGTGCCGACCTCGGTGGCGCGTTCATTCTCGGCGTTAATTCCAGGCTTCCTGATTCTGTCTATCTTCGGGATCATCTCCTGGGCGCTGTCTCACTACGGCAGCAACTTCCACCAGATCATCATGGACTCCATTTCGACTCCTCTGGCGTCAATGGGTAGCGTGGTTGGCTGGGCGTACGTAATTTTCAACTCCCTGCTGTGGTTCTTCGGTGTTCACGGTTCTCTGGCGCTTACCGCACTGGATAACGGCATCATGACCCCATGGGCGCTGGAAAACGTGGCGCTGTACCAGCAGTACGGTTCTGTAGAAGCCGCTATCGAAGCGGGCAAACAGTTCCACTTCTGGGCGAAACCAATGCTCGACTCCTACATCCTGCTGGGTGGTTCTGGTGCGACGCTGGGTCTGATTATCGCTATCTTCATCGCCTCTCGCCGTGCCGATCACCGTCAGGTGGCTAAGCTGGCGCTGCCGTCAGGCATCTTCCAGATTAACGAACCGATTCTGTTTGGTCTGCCGATCATCATGAACCCGGTGATGTTCATCCCGTTCGTTGCGGTACAGCCGATTCTGGCTGCCATCACCCTGATTGCGTACTCCATGGGTATTATCCCGCCGGTCACCAACCTGGCTCCGTGGACCATGCCTACCGGCCTGGGCGCCTTCTTCAACAGTAACGGCAGCGTCGCTGCTCTGCTGGTGGCGTTGTTCAACCTGGGTGTCGCCACGCTGGTGTACATGCCGTTCGTTATCCTGTCCAACAAGGCACAGGCGGTTATTGAAGAAGAAGAAAGCGAAGAAGATATCGCTAACGCATTGAAATTCTAAGTTCAAAGGGGGAGGGAATGCCTCCCCCATTTTCAGAATCCGGGGAGCAATATTATGTTTGATTTAGACAACGTCGTTGAAACTGAAGTAGAAGTGGACGATCTCGAAGAAGTGGTGATGGGCTTAATCATCAACTCTGGACAGGCCCGTAGCCTGGCTTACGGTGCGCTGAAAAAGGCCAAGCAGGGTGACTTCGCCGGGGCTAAAGAGATGATGGATCAGTCCCGGACCGCGCTGAACGAAGCGCATCTGGTGCAGACTAAGCTGATTGAAGGCGACCAGGGCGAAGGCAAAACCAAAGTCAGCCTGGTGCTGGTACACGCTCAGGACCACCTGATGACCTCGATGCTGGCTCGCGAGCTGGTGACCGAGCTGATTGAATTACACGAGAAAATGGACAAGTAGCAGGTCAGCATATGCAGCCAGAGATAGACAATATGGAAATCAACATTGTTCGTGAAAGCCAGCTGTTTAACGGCAAGTGTTTCCATGCGTTTATCTACACCAAAGAAGAGAGCGTGAGCGGGCTGCATCAGCATGACTACTACGAATTTACCATTGTTTTGACCGGGCGCTATTACCAGGAAATTAACGGTAAGCGTGTGCTGATGGAGCGAGGCGATTTTGTCTTTATTCCCGTCGGTTCCCACCATCAGAGTTTTTACGAGTTTGGTGCGACCCGGTTGTTTAACGTAGGTATCAGCCAGCAGTTCTTTGAGCAGCATTATATGCCGCTGCTGCCGTCCCATCTGGTGGCCTCTCAGGTGTATCAGATTAAGGATGAATTCCTGACGTTTATGGAGTCGGTGATTGCCTCGTTTAATTTCCGCGATGGGGAATTTAACGAGTTTCTCGAAATGGTGAGCTTTTATGTCGTGAATCGACTGCGCCATTATCGTGAGTCGGAAAATCAGGATGATATTCCGCTGTGGTTAAAATCCACCGTTGAAGGGATGCATGACAAAATGCGCTTTGGCGATAAGGCCTTATTAAACATGGTCGCGCTTTCGGGTAAGTCGCAGGAATATTTAACGCGCGCCACGCAGCGCTATTATGGCAAGACGCCGATGCAGATTATTAATGAAATCCGCATCAATTTTGCCAAGAAACAGCTGGAAATCACTAACGCTTCGGTAACCGATATTGCCTTCGAATCCGGTTATAGCAGCCCCAGCATGTTTATTAAGAACTTTAAGAAAGTGACTTCTTTCACGCCAAACAGTTATCGGAAGAAATTGTACAGCATTAATTAAGGTGCTGATTAACTACCACTGTCAATATTGAGTTTTTATTAACTTATTCAATTTTCTAAATACGGCGCCAGGCGCCGTACGGGAGCCTATATGACTAAGAAATTAAAAGTTGTTACTATCGGTGGCGGCAGCAGCTATACCCCAGAATTACTCGAAGGCTTTATTAAGCGCTACCACGAATTACCGATCACCGAACTTTGGCTGGTGGATGTCGAAGCCGGGAAAGAGAAGCAGGATATTATTTTCAATCTTTGCCAGCGCATGATTGAGCACGCCGGTGTGCCGATGACGGTACACAAGAGCCTCGACCGCCGCGAAGCGCTGAAAGATGCAGATTTCGTGACCACCCAGCTGCGCGTTGGCCAGCTGAAAGCGCGTGAGCTGGATGAGCGTATTCCGCTGAGCCACGGCTATCTCGGCCAGGAAACCAACGGTGCGGGCGGCCTGTTCAAAGGGCTGCGTACCATTCCGGTCATTTTCGACATCATCAAAGACGTGCAGGAAATCTGCCCGGATGCGTGGGTTATCAACTTCACCAACCCGGCCGGTATGGTGACCGAGGCGGTATTCCGCCATACCAACTTCAAAAAATTCATCGGCGTGTGCAACATTCCTGTTGGCATGAAGATGTTTATTACCGACGTCCTGAAGCTGACCCCGGAAGATGACCTGGGCATCGATCTCTTCGGCCTGAACCACATGGTGTTCATTAAAGACGTGCTGGTGAACGGTGAATCTCGCTTTGCCGAACTGCTGGACGGCGTAGCCAGCGGCAAGCTGAGCGCGAACTCGGTGAAAAACATCTTCGATATGCCGTTTAGCGAAGGGCTGATTCGTTCCCTGAACCTGCTGCCGTGCTCCTACCTGCTGTACTACTTCAAGCAGAAAGAGATGCTGGCTATCGAAATGGGCGAGTTCTACAAGGGCGGGGCGCGCGCCTCCGTGGTACAGAAGGTCGAAAAACAGCTGTTTGAGCTGTACAAAGACCCGAATCTTGACGTGAAGCCGAAAGAGCTGGAGTTGCGCGGCGGGGCTTACTACTCTGACGCGGCGTGCGAAGTGATCAGCGCTATCTACAATGATAAGCAGACCGAGCACTATGTGAATATTCCGCACCACGGCCACGTGGACAACATTCCGGCCGACTGGGCAATCGAGACGACCAGCATCATCGGTCGCGATGGTGCCAGACCGCACCCGCGTGTGACCCATTTTGACGAGAAAGTGATGGGGCTTATCCACACCATCAAAGGCTTCGAAGTGGCCGCGAGCCAGGCCGCGCTGAGCGGTGAATTTAACGATGTGCTGCTGGCGCTGAACCTGAGCCCGCTTATCCATTCCGACAAGGATGCTGAGGTGATTGCCAAAGAGATGCTGCTTGCCCATAAAGCGTATCTGCCAAACTTTGCCAAAGCCATCGAAAAACTGGCTTAATGTCTTGCCCTCCCCGGACGGGGAGGGCCACTCAAGAGGGATGCTATGGACCGCTTACTGATTATTAATGCCGATGACTTTGGCCTGAGCAAGGCGCAAAACTACGGCATTATCGAAGCGTTTCACCACGGTGTGGTGACGTCGACCACCGCGCTGGTTAATGCCGAAGCCATTAAACACGCCGCCGGGCTGTGCGCTCGTTATCCGGGTCTGGGCGTAGGCATGCACTTCGTGTTGACGCTTGGCCAGCCGCTGACCGGGATGCCGGTGCTGACTCGTGGGACCGGCGTGCTGGGCAAAGGGATCTGGGAAATGGCGGAACAGGGTCGGCTGGACCTGGACGAGATCGGGCGCGAGCTTGAAAGCCAGTATCAGCGCTTTATTGATATTTTTGGCATTGAGCCAACCCACCTTGATAGCCACCATCACGTGCACATGATCCCGGAAATTTTCCCTATCGTGGCCGCGTTTGCTAAGGCGAAAGGGATCCCGCTACGCGTGGATCGCGATGCCGCTGCCCGGGACAACATTTCGCTGACCGGCGTGCGTTCTACCCAAGGGTTTACCAGCGAGTTTTACGGTGATGCGATATCTGCAAGCCTGCTGCTGGAGAGCGTGGATGCTTCCGCGCAGCGCCAGGAAGCCTCGCTTGAGGTGATGTGCCACCCGTCATTTGTGGATAATACGCTGCTGAAAAGCAACTACTGCTACCCGCGTCTGGCGGAGTTGGAGGTGCTGACTTCTGCGGCGCTGAAGTACGCTCTTGCCGAACGAGGCTACCGTCTGGGCACCTTCCGCGACCTCTAACCCCAATTCTCCCTTCGGCCCGCTGTCGATAAGGTGTATTATTATTGCATCTTATCGACAATCATTGGCCGTGCGATTTACCGGTCAATCAGGTACTGCCCATGTCCGGAAAACGTCTTCAGCGCGAGAAGCAAACCATCGCTAAAATGCTCACTCTCTATGAGCGCCAGAATCCCTCCGCCAGCGCCGGGCCAGGCCACTACCAGCGGCTTTATGAGTATGCCGCCAAAAGGCTGGAACGCTGCGCCTTTGGCGAAGAAAAACCCGCCTGCATGCATTGCCCAATCCACTGCTATCAGCCTGCAAAACGTGAAGAGATGAAGCAGGTGATGCGCTGGGCTGGCCCACGAATGCTGTTTCATCATCCGATTCTGACCATGCTTCATTTGATTGACGACCGCCGTCCGGTGCCGCCGTTACCTGAGAAATTCCAGCGTAAAAAATAGCGATGGGAGGCCTGCAATATGCGAAAAAAAGCCCGCATTTGCATGCGAGCTCTTCTTTAAATGTGGCGGTGAGAGAGGGGCTTACTCGCGCCGTCCATGGCGCTCGCCCTGCGGGTCGCCGGAGGCGGTACAAAACGGCTGTCCTGCCGTTTTGGCGAACCCTGTCGAGGGTTCTCACCCACTCTCTGTCGTGAGCAATATGCGAAAAAAAAGCCCGCATTTGGACTGACCCCATAAAGTTGGACAGTTCATGTTAAGCGGCTATCGGGGTCT